>CACXGS010000400.1 GCA_902767195.1 uncultured Lachnospiraceae bacterium
AAAGATCATGAAGAAGGATTTTCACCGCTGTGCCGAGGACCCGAAGATCTGCAATGCGTGTGACTTCCGATTCTATTGCAGGGGGAAATAACAATGCCAGACATATCTGACCAGAGAGAGGATTGAAAATTGGGCTTACTGATGACGACTACGAAGATTACCAAAACGGTAATTAATCGGATGACTTTTATGCGAGACGGACAGACTGCTCCATAACTAATTGAGTTGATATCAGTTCTTTGGACAATGATAATGACAGTGACGAAGATGGAGAGCCTTCAGAAGGGATTGACGCAGAATCTGCTGCAATTGGTGGTTTGATTGTGACTGCTATTATAGGAGTTGGTAATGGAATTAAAAAATTGTGGGATAGGCATAAGGCGAGGAGAACCGAGACACAGACGGCGGAGCAAAGCAAGATACAGGTCAAGCCCTAAAAAGGAGGCAGTGTACAAACGGCAATCAAAACTGTAAACACTATGCCTTCAGCGGAGACTGTGAATAATGATGCAGAACGAAAGTCGCTAACTCAAGGAGAGGCTATACAAGAGTTGATGAAGATAATCGTTGGCATGGCAGAAATAGCTGATGGGAAGAAAAAAGTTTCAGAAGGTGTCGAGTATCTCAGCAATGCTGGGTTAGTAGATAATGCCGCGTTATTAGAATAACTTTCTGATCCGAAAGTACTTGGAGGCTTCAACGCTTATCTGAAGCATAATCCGCAGATCGTGATGTAAAACCAGACATTATTTAGTGGCATATTTGGACGTAACCTTACGGTAGATGGACAGTATGTTCCGTTGACTATATCGTATATAGAGCGGCAATTAATAATCGAAACTATTCAGGAGGATTAACGAAATGGATGAGAAGCAAACTTTTGAATTTGAACAGAGACCAACAATCAAGGGTTTTCCTGAACTTCGCTGGACGGGCAAACGCCCTTACCGCTCCACGCAGTACTATCCTGCGCAACTACGGGAATCGTATGGCGAGGAACAGAGCGGATGGATCAACAAGATTTTCTGGGGAGACAATCTCCAGGTCATGAGCCATCTGCTGAGAGAATTTCGGGGAGGAATTGACCTCATCTATATCGATCCTCCATTCGACAGTAAAGCCGATTACAAAAAGAAAATTGATGTAAAAGGTGTTGGCAAAGCAGAGAGCGACAGTTCTTCGTTTGAAGAAAAACAGTATGGCGATATTTGGACGAACGATGAGTATCTCCAGTTTATGTACGAAAGGCTGACTATTCTCCGCGAGCTACTTTCTGACACAGGATGTATTTACCTTCACTGCGATTGGCATAAGTCGCATCATCTTAGAATGTTGATGGATGAGGTTTTCGGACCAGACAAATTTGTCAACGAAGTTATTTGGCACTATTCAGGGGCGGGCACACCTAAAGGTTGCTGGGCTAAGCGCCACGACAATCTGTTCCTTTATTCAAAAACGTCAAAATATACATTTAACGCTGACGAGGTACGTACCGAATACGCAGCAACCACAGTCGAGCGTTTTAGCCACGCAATCAATAATGTTAGGAATGGCATTAACTTTGGTTCACAGTCGTTGAATCCACTCGGGAAATATCCGGAAGATGTTTTGAATGTTTCTATTGAAGCTCCATCGGCAAATGTTAGAACTGGTTATCCTACTCAGAAGCCAGAAGCCTTGTTGGAAAAACTGATAAAAGCATCTTCAAATCCTGGTGATATCGTATTTGACTGTTTTATGGGTAGCGGAACAACACAGGCTATCGCCATGAAACTCGGCAGGCGTTTTATCGGTGCTGATATCAACCTCGGTGCAATTCAGACCACTACTAAGCGCTTGCTTGCTATCGCCGATAAGCTGAAACCCACCCACAAGCCTGTGACTTACGAGATGATTCAGCCACAGCTTTCGATGATTGCGGAAGAACTTGCTCCGTACCTTGCGTCTGCAAGTACAGGTGGCAATACCGAACTGACTGCCGAAGACCGCAGCAAGGTCATTGATTTCTTTAAGGCAAAGGGCTTAGATACTTCCACTCTCGAAGAAGATGTGAAGTACACAGGTTTTGAGGTCTACAACGTGAATAACTATGATTTCTTCCGCAATCCTGTGGAGGCTCGTGACCTTCTTATCGCCGCCCTGGAAATCCAGCCATTCCCACAGAGTGATGTATGGGACGGTGAGCTTGATGGCAGAATGGTAAAAATCATGCCGGTTAACCGCATCGCTACCAAAGCTGATCTTAAGGAACTTCTTGCAAACCTTCCGTATAAGACCTACGAGAAACGCAAGGAGGAGAATCCGAATCAGCCCGTGGAGCGTATTACAATCGTCTGCATGGGACACGAACCGGACCTAAAAGGTACATTGGAGCAGGAACTAACCGACTACAAGGTGGATATTCAGGTGATGGATATTCTCCGTGACAAAGCAGACCTCCAGTTAAAGAGGGACTCAGAGGCAGAGATTGTCCAGGAAGGTGGAAAACTCGTCATCCGCGCATTTTATCCAATGAACCTCATGCAGAAGCTCTCCCTCCAGAAGGAGTATGTAGAGGATTGGCGTCAGCTTGTTGACTCCATCATGGTCGACTGGAACTATGATGGCGTGGTCATGCAACCCACCGTGACCGATGTTCCTGGGAAGAACGAGATGGTCAAGGGTATCTACGATATCCCAGAAGGTTGCGGCACAATCAAGGTAAAAATCATCGACCTGCTTTCTGAGTCGCTGGAAGTGGAGGTGCGTTAAATGGCTGTAGAATATGATCCGAATTTTTCCTTCAATCAACAACTGTGGTACTACTACACTACAAATCGCGGAAAGATTCGTTCCCGTTACAATGATCTTACGAGGAAGTTTCTCGCTTACAATGACAGCGAGGAGAATCCCCACGCCTTTTTGCGTAAGCCGCAGTTTGAGGCTTTGGAGATGTATGTCTTCGTGAAGGAATTCATGAATAATAAGCAGATCTATGAGATATTTGATGACTGGCGCTCTAAAAGAGATCGCTTTTCGGATGCATCATATTATGCACTTGAAAAGGATGGACAAATACGTGTTTTTGATGCGCCCACTGAAAAGCAGACCGACACGGTCTTTAAGCAAATGAAGAAGTACCGTGAGGACTATCCAAACTACATCTACGCCCTCACGATGGGGCTTGGCAAAACTATCCTTATGGCTACATGCATCTTCTATGAGTTTCTACTTGCCAAAAAATATCCCAGGGATAAACGTTTTTGCCATAATGCCCTTGTGTTTGCGCCGGACAAGACTGTTCTTCAATC
>CACXGS010000401.1 GCA_902767195.1 uncultured Lachnospiraceae bacterium
AAAGAATGCGATGCCGGTCACAAGGATCAGCACAAGATACCGGATCATCCAGGGCAGATAGAAGAGCTGCATGGAAACGATATTGATCACTCCGTAAAATACTGCAATGAGCAGTGTCTTGCGAAGAGGTACGATAACCTGTCCCGTCACTTTGTATTCCAGGATTCCCTGAACCAGAAGCAGGATGATATAACTGAAAGCCGTAGTGTAGGCTGCCGCCATATATCCGAACTTGAGGATGCAGATGTAATTCAGGATTACATTTAAGATCATGGTTCCGATGGTTCCCGCTGCTACATACTGGGTCTTTTTATAATAGTTCTGAATCGCCGAGTAGCTGTAGCTGTAGAACCGGAAAAGGGTACCTGTCACCATGGGGGCGATCAGAAACATTGCTGCCCGATACTCTTTGGGACCAAGGACAGCAATTTCCTCCGGGGCCAGGATAACCAGGATCCAGGACAGGATTCCGAAAGCATGCATCACGGCTGTCCAGGGTTTGACGATATCTTTGGTCTCATCCCGGGAGATTTTCTCATAGAGCCAGGGAATCCAGGCATTCCACACGGAATCTTCCAGAATCCATATGATAAAGGATACGGTAGTTGCCAGGGCAAAGATTCCCGTTTCTGCCTTTCCGATCAGGTGCTGAACCATGATTTTATCCGACTGGTTCATGATCTGGATGGACAGGGCTTCGGAAATCAGAGGCAGGCTGTAGGCCAGACCGTATTTCCAGTATCCCCGGTCGAAAAACTTCCTTCCCTGTGCCCAGATGACTACGGCGATAATGGCTCCGCCGATAATCTGTGGCATATAATATCCGATGATCCTCCGGTGGACCAGAGTATCATAGAGTCCCTGGATACGTCCCCGATAAATCAGCCAGATGGAAAGAAAAGTACCCGGTACGATTGTCAGCAGAGTCGCCGCCGTACTGAACTTGTACCTGAGCATCTGCTTATCCCTGCGCTGCAGATAAAGCATGCTGGTGTAGGTAAACACATAGGCAAAACAGATATAAAACATCAAATCATCCATGGAACAGAACTTCTGCACCGGCTCTTTGAAGATCAGGCACAGGAGGAAAAATACTCCGATGGATATATAGGAGAGAGTATGCACACTGGATATGTAGGAATTATACTTCTCCTTGTAATCATATTTGGCCACATCTGCACTTCTCCACAGGCAGAGTGACATGGTGGGATAGGCGATGAGCAGCCAGGATTCAAATACCCGGATCTCTCCGTATTGTGCGGTGGTAAGCATTCGGGTATAAATGGGCGTCACCACAAAGGTCAGTCCCCGGACCATAAGCTGGGCCAGAATGTAAAAGAATCCTGAAGTCAGCGCCCTTTTATTCAGATTATCTTTTGACTGTTTCTCTTTTGCCATTAATCCTTCACCTTGCATACGATCATACGGAGCTTTCCGTTCTGATCGGGCGGAATGGAATCCATCCATTCATATTCGATCTCAAAGGGATGCTTAAATTTGGCGTTTAATTTCTCTGTCAGATCCTTCTCGATCTCAGGCAGGGACCGTTTGGACAGTTCCTTATTCTGGACGCACTGGATATGGATCTTGTTCCATGTCTCCTGAATAAAACGGATCTGGAAAATGTCATCGTAATGGGCAATGATCGGGGCGATTTCGAAGAAAGTGGTAACTTCTCCGGTCTCATAGCGGAAAAAGTCGTTCATTCTTCCCTGAACGGAGGTGATAAACCGGACTCCGTCCCTCACTTCACAGGTTCCCCGGTCCCCGATGGCATAGTTGATCAGAGGAAGATCCGTCTTATAAAGGGGCGTCACTACGATATTGCCCTCTTTGGCCGGCTTGTTATTCTCATCGTAAATATTCACCACAAAGGAATCATTGTGCACCACATATTCTTTGGAGGAGAAAAGCCTGACCATAGCAGCACCTGTCTCCGCCGTTCCGTAAGAGTCTATGATGCCCGGGCCCAGGATCTCCCGAAAGAGCTTCCTGGCGGTGTCATCAATCTTCTCACCGGTGGGGCAATAATATTTGGGCTTGGCAAGGCGGACTCCATTCTGTTTGCAATAGAGACAGATCCGCATGAATTCACTCTTGTTCATATAAAGGAAATCCGGTTTGTAAGCATTAATCTGCTTTACAATCTCCGGCTCCGGATCATACTGGGCGACAAATCCTCTCCTGAGGATACCGAACCGCTGCAGGAAGGTGTCATGACCCCCGCTGATACTATGAGCACTCTTTCTGCTCATGGTCTTGCCGAAGAAAGGATTGTATCCGGCTACCATCATCACGCGGAACCAGTTGGCCATATTGTAGGCCTTCTCTTTCGGAGAGACAAGAAGCATCAGGGGAACCCCGGAAGATCCGCTGGTGGTATCATGATACCACTGCCGGTATTTGGGCTTCCTGGCTTCTTCATTCATCCATGCCCTAAGCTCATCCTTGGTGAGCAGGGGAAGTTTGGACAGGTCATCCCCGGTGCGGATATCAGAAGGCTTTACTCCGGCCTCCTTGAATCTCTTCCGGTAGAAGGGAATGCGATAGGCCTTTTTTACCAGTTTACGCACTCTTTTATCCTGGATTTTCTTCACAGCAGTAAAATCTTTGGGTATCTTTGTCTTCATCTTAAACAGGTCCGCAAACAGCAGGATATTGACCATTTTTCTCTGAAGTGTCTCAAACATGATCATTTCCTCTCTTTCTTCTCATTCCGGTCTTTTTCATCCCGGTCTTTCTCTGCATATCCTTTTGGATTATTGCTCTGCCAGTTCCAGCTGTCCCGGCACATATCGTAAAGATCTCTTTTTGCCTCCCAGCCCAGAATCTCTCTGGCCTTATCCGCATTGGCTACTACCACAGGAAGGTCTCCCGCCCGTCTGTCTCCAATCTGATAGGCCACCGGAACACCGGTTGCCTTCTCGAAGGTCTTAACGATATCAAGCACACTGTAGGGTACGCCGGTACCCAGATTAAATATCTCCACTCCCTGGTGATCCTGACTGTATTCCACAGCCTTCAGATGACCCTCAGCCAGATCCATCACATGAATGTAATCCCGCAGACAGGTCCCGTCCTTGGTATCATAATCACCTCCGAAGATGGTCAGATGATCTCTTCTTCCCACGGCAACCTGGGTAACGTAAGGCATCAGATTATTGGGAATTCCCCGGGGATCCTCACCGATCAGTCCGGACTCGTGAGCTCCAATGGGATTAAAATACCGGAGCAGGACAACGGAAAGTTCCGGATCCGCCTTGGCAGTATCTGTCAGGATCTGCTCCATCATGGATTTGGTCCATCCGTAGGGATTGGTGCACTCTCCCCTCTTCATGTCCTCTACATAGGGAACTTCATTCTCCTCTCCATACACAGTAGCTGAGGAAGAGAAGACGATCCTTTTTACTCCGGCGTCTTTCATGCATTCCAGCAATGTGAGGGTGGTATCCACATTATTCCGATAATAGCGGAGAGGCTTCTCCACAGACTCACCCACCGCTTTCAAACCTGCAAAGTGAATCACACAGTCAATCTTATGGGCCTTGAATATTCGGGCAATGGCCCCTTTATCCTTAACATCCACCTCGAAGACCGGAAAATCCTTACCGGTAATCTTCTCGGCCCGATCCACAGCCTTCCGGCAACTGTTGCAAAAATTATCCGCTATGACCACATCATGACCGGCTTCTGCCAGTGTTACAGCGGTATGTGTTCCTATATATCCGGCGCCGCCGGCAAGCAGTATCTTCATATCGGTATCTTCTCCTTTTCATTTATCAGATATCATCATTTTACCTGTATCACACAAAAAAAGCAACTGCCCCGAAAGGCAGCTGCCGTGTTCTTTTCCGGATTCTTAATCTTTTGGAATCAGATTACTCCGACATGGAGAATTCAAACCCCTCTAATGTAGCAAAATAGTCCTCTATGGTTTCTGCCCGGCGAATCATTCTCCAGCTTCCGTCCTCCTCAAGAAGGATCTCAGCACTTTTCAGCTTGCCGTTGTAATTATATCCCATGGCAAATCCGTGGGCTCCTGTATCGTGAATCACCAGGAGGTCTCCGATATTAATCTTCGGAAGGCTCCGGTCTATGGCAAATTTATCATTATTCTCACAGAGAGAGCCCACTACATCATAAACCTGATCATGGGGAGCATTCTCCTTTCCCATAACGGTAATATGATGATAGGCCCCATACATGGCAGGCCTCATCAGATTCACTGCACAGGCATCCACACCGATGTACTCCTTATAAATATGTTTCTCATGAATGGCTCTGGTCACCAGGCAGCCGTGGGGACCCAGCATATATCGTCCCAGTTCCGTAAAAATCTTAACATCCGGAAGTCCGGCCGGCACCAGAATCTTCTCAAAAGCATCCCGGACACCCTGCCCGATATATTCAATATCGTTGGGTTCCTGGTCGGGAGTATAGGGGATACCGATTCCACCGGAAAGATTGATAAAGCTCACATCTATATCCAGATTCTCCTTCACCTCTACAGCCAGATTAAACAAAATGGCTGCCAGCACAGGATAGTAATCATTGGAAACGACATTACTTGCGAGGAAAGAATGAATGCCGAACTCCTTTGCTCCCATCCTCTTCAGTCGTTTGAAAGCTTCAAAAAGCTGAGGTTTCGTCATCCCGTATTTGGCATCTCCCGGATTATCCATGATATCTGTCCCCATGGAAAAGATTCCGCCGGGATTAAAGCGGCAGCAGATCCTTTCCGGAATTCCACAGATTCTGTCAAGATAATCGATATGGGTAATATCGTCCAGATTAATGATGGCGTTCAGTTTGTGAGCCAGCTGATATTCCTCCTCCGGTGTCTCGTTGGATGAAAACATGATGGACTCTCCATCCGCAAATCCACAACGTTCGCTCAGAATCAGCTCTGTCAGGGAGGAGCAGTCCACGCCGCATCCCTCTTCTTTCAGAATCCTGAGAATAGCCGGTGTAGGAGTGGCCTTAACTGCAAAAAACTCTTTAAATCCTTTATTCCAGGAGAAAGCTTTGTTCAGATTCCTTGCCGTCTCACGAATCCCCTTCTCATCATAGAGATAAAAGGGTGTGGGACATTCTTTTGCAATAGCTTCCAGTTTTTCTTTCGTAGTGAATGGCTTCTTTTCCATAAATCGGTTCCTTTCCTGTCTTACTTCCTTATATCATGTATACTAATATATACAAAAAATAAATAATATGCAATGAAAATCTTGATTTTTTGAAATTTTTACAAAGATTTACTGCATAATCATAGATATTTCCTCAGATTCACCACCGTAGCTGAAAGGGGAAGCCCTACCACGTTATAGTAATCTCCACGGATTCCGGAAACAAAGATCCCGGCCATTCCCTGAATTCCATAAGCTCCAGCCTTATCCATCGGATCTTTTGTCCGGATATACTCCCAGATTTCTTCCTCTGTCAGGTCTCTCATCACAACATCGGTCTTCTCATGAAAAGTGAAGGGCTCACCAATTTTTCCTTCACGAACAGGAATCATCGCCACACCGGTGCACACCTGATGGGTCGCTCCGGAAAGCAGGGTCAGCATCTTGCAGGCATCTTCTTCATCCCTGGGTTTGCCCAATACTTTCCCGTCTTTTACGACAATGGTATCCGCCCCCAGAACCAGATAGTCTTTGCCTTCCTCTCTTCCTGTCAGATCCCGTGCCACTGCCATCCCTTTTCTTAGTGCCAGCTCTTCCACCATTTCAAAGGGATCTGTATCAGACACCTGCTCATCGGCACGGCTGACCATAACCTCAAATTCGAATCCCGCCTGGGCCAGGAGCTCTCTTCTGCGCGGGGACCCGGAGGCCAGGAT
>CACXGS010000402.1 GCA_902767195.1 uncultured Lachnospiraceae bacterium
CCAGATGACTTACGAGGCCTGCAGGGATTTCTGTAAGGAGAATAACATCGATTTCACCTATCTGAAGCCGGACGGCGATACGGATTATGCCCGTGACGCCATGGTGGATGTGGCGGTGGCAAAGGGGTACAACATTCTGGTTATGCCCGGATATGTATTCGCCCAGGCTCTGATCGATACCACCTTCAAATATCCGGATATCAAGTTTATCGCTCTGGATCTGGGCGGAGGAGATATTGCAGCCACAGCTGTAGGCGGAGCCTACTATGAGAATCCTGCAGCCTACGATCCTGCCGATTATTACAATACAAAGAACACTTACTGTGCGATCTATCAGGAACAGATCCCCGGTTATCTTGCCGGTTATGCTGCTGTGAAGCTGGGCTTCCGCAAGCTCGGTTACCTGGGCGGCATGGCCGTGCCCGGTGTTATGCGATTCGGATACGGTTATGTCCAGGGAGTGGATGAGGCAGCCAAAGAGCTGAATGTTACCAAAGACGTGGAGCTGAATTATGCCTATGGCGGACAGTTCTACGGCTCTACTGAGATTACCGCCGCCATGGATACCTGGTACAACAGGGGCACGGAGATTGTTTTCGCCTGTGGAGGAGGTATCTTTACTTCCGTGGCGGAAGCAGCGGCCAAGGAGGATGGCTATGTAATCGGTGTAGACAGTGACCAGTCCCCCATCATCGATGCCTACCGCAAGGGGATGACCGTTACCTCTGCCATGAAGAGCCTCAGAGCCACTGTAGATATGTGTCTTGATTCCATCATCTTTTCCAATACCTGGGACCAGCATGTAGGAAAGATCGAGAGCCTGGGCCTGGTGTCCGGAGACGATACTTCTCTGAACTACGTCGGCTTGCCGGAGGATACCACTCACTGGAACAAGGATTTCACAGTGGATGACTATAAGAAGCTGGTCAAGGACATCTATGAAGGAAAGGTCAAGATTGAAGACCGGATTGACAAGTTCCCGAAGACAACGATCAAAGTGGATGTCAGAGAAGGCACGATCCGATAAGGCGATTTATGACGATAAGGTTTGTATAGAAAGTGAGATAGAAATATGCAGGAATATGCGATTGAGATGCGCCATATCACCAAGCGCTTTCCCGGTATTATCGCCAACGACGATATTACCCTCCAGCTGAAGAAAGGTGAGATCCATGCCCTGCTCGGCGAGAACGGCGCGGGCAAATCGACCCTTATGAGTGTGCTGTTCGGCCTTTACCAGCCGGAGGAAGGGGAGATATATAAAGACGGAAGAAAAGTGGAGATCAACAGCCCCAACGATGCCAACAACCTTGGTATCGGAATGGTGCACCAGCATTTCAAGCTGGTGGAATGTTTCTCCGTATTGGATAATATTATCCTGGGAGTGGAGCCGACTTCCGGTCCTCTGGGCCTTTTGAAGAAGGACGAAGCCAGAAAAAGGGTAATGGAGCTGTCAGAGAAATACCACCTGATGGTAGATCCCGATGCATTGATCGAGGATATTACGGTCGGCATGCAGCAGAGAACAGAGATCCTGAAGATGCTCTACAGAGATAATGAGATTCTGATCTTTGATGAGCCGACAGCGGTTCTCAGTGTCCAGGAGATTAAGGAACTGATGCAGATCATGAAAGGTCTGGCAGCAGAGGGAAAGAGTATTCTTTTCATTTCACATAAATTAAATGAGATTATGGAGGTTTCCGACCGCTGTACCGTCCTTCGAAAAGGACGTTATGTGGGTACTGTGAATACGGCGGACACTACAGCGGAAGGTTTATCTGCCATGATGGTCGGAAGAGATGTCTCTTTCTCCGTGGACAAGAAGCCGGCAGAGCCCGGAGAAGTGGTCCTCAGTGTCAAGAATATGTGTGTCGCCTCGCCACATCAAAAAAAGGATGCCGTACATGATGTCACCTTCCAGGTACGCAAGGGAGAAATTGTTACCATAGCCGGAATTGACGGCAATGGCCAGTCAGAGCTGATCTATGGCCTCACCGGTCTGGATAACTTAAAGAGCGGCAGTATTTTCCTTGGAAAAGACGACCTGTCCAACGATCCCATCCGGAGACGTACCCTTCTGGGTATCGGCCACATTCCGGAAGACCGGCACAAATACGGCATGGTCCTTGACTATTCCCTGGAATACAACATGATCCTTCAGACATATTTCCAGGAACCGCTGATCAACCAGTTCGGTATTCTGAACCGGGATGAGATCCGCAAATACACCGACCGCCTCATCGAAGAGTTTGATATCCGTTCCGGACAGGGCGCTGAGACTACAGCAAGAGCCATGTCCGGCGGTAACCAGCAGAAGGCAGTCATCGCCAGGGAGATCGACCGGAATCCCCGTCTCCTGATTGCCGTTCAGCCCATTCGGGGCGTGGACATCGGAGCCATTGAGATGATCCACAAGGAGCTGATCCGTCAGAGAGATGGAGGAAAAGCCATTCTTCTGGTCAGCCTGGAGCTGGACGAGGTTCTGGATATTTCCGACCGCATCCTTGTCATGTATGAGGGTGAGCTGGTGGGAGAGTTTGACCCGAAGGAAGTCACGGCAGAGGAGCTGGGACTTTACATGACCGGAGCAAAGAAGAAGGAGGTGAAGGTGTATGAGTAATAAAGAAAAGAAACCATTCCTGGCCCGTGATGGAGTTCAGACGGTGCTTTCCTCTCTGATCTGTATCCTCTTCGGACTCCTGGTGGGATATATCGTTCTTTTGTTTATCAACCCTGCCGGAGCAACCGAGGCTATGCTGGCCATCATAAAGAACTTCCTTTTCTTCCCCAGGCCTGCCGTTGCCCTTGAGTATTTCGGCTCGACCCTGGTAAAGACAGCACCACTTTTAATGTGTACCCTGTCTGTCCTCTTTGCCTACAAAGTCGGACTCTTTAACATAGGAGCTTCCGGACAGTACACCATCGGTGCCGGCTTCGCACTTTTCCTGGCCCTGGGACATCAGATGCCCTGGTACGTATGTATGATCGCGGCCATGATCGGTGGAGGAGTTTACGGAGCCATCGTAGGTGCCCTGAAAGCCTACCGGAATGTCAACGAAGTAATCGCCAGCATCATGTTAAACTGGCTGGCCCTTTACGGTGTTAATATTTTGCTGGGCAGGGTAAAAGATGTCACAACCAGTTATACCGGGGCGCTTCGCACCAACAATCCCTCGGCTCTGATCCCCGGATTGGGACTTCAGAAGTTCTTTTCCGATAACAAGTTCGTGACCATCGCCATTCCCCTGTCGATCCTGATCGCCTTCGGCGTATGGTTCTTTATGGAAAAAACCAGCCTGGGTTATGAGCTTCGGGCTACCGGTTACAATAAAAATGCCGCCAAATATGCCGGCATGCAGGAAAAGAAAAATATTATCCTGACCATGTTTATCTCCGGATGTCTTGCGGGACTGGGTGCCTCCTTCCTGTATCTGTCCGGAATCGAGCAGTGGTCCTGCGGACAGACCAACGTTCCCGGCATGGGATTCAACGGAATTGCGGCAGCATTCCTTGGTGGTCTGCACCCCATCGGAAGTATTCTTTCCGCCTTCTTTATCCAGCATATCACCAGCGGTGGTTCTTATGTCGATAAGATGGTTTATGCTTCCCAGATCTCGGATTTGATTCTGGCCATCATCATCTACTTCTGCAGCTTTGTACTCCTTCTTCGCCTTCTCATGAAAAAGGGCGCTTTGAAGAGGATGGAAAAGCAGATCGATACCATTCATGAAAAAGTAGTAGATCAGATTGATGATACAGAACACCGCATTCAGGATAAAGCTCGGAACGAGCAGAATTAGAAAGGAGGAGAAGCATGAGTTTATTGATACAGTATACATTAATATATGCCTCAGTATTGTTTCTCGTAGCCCTTGGCGGATGCTTTTCCGAGCATAGTGGTGTCATCAACCTCGGTCTGGAAGGTGTTATGGTCATGGGAGCCCTGGGCGGGGCACTGGTCATGAAATATATGGCCGGCCTGGCCGCATTCCCCATGATGGTCATGGTGATTCTCGGAAGTATGGTCTTCGGTATGGTCTTTTCCCTGCTGCTCGCTGTAGCTGCCATTAATTTCAACGCAGACCAGACCCTGGTAGGTACGGCCATGAACATGCTGGCTACCGCAGCGGCAACCGTATTTGTAAAAGCCATCAATATGGCGGAAGATCCCAACAACGTTTCTTCCACCATCCATTATATTGAGCAGAAGAAGGCATTTTCCATCCATATCGGAAAATTTGCCCTCAACTGGTTTATCCCTATAGCTATCCTGATCCTGGCCGGATCCGTCGTCCTGCTTTACCAGACACGCTTCGGACTTCGCCTCATGGCCTGCGGTGAACATCCCCAGGCAGCGGACTCCGTGGGAATCAACGTCTACAAGATGCGCTATGCCGGCGTAATGATCTCCGGACTCCTCGGCGGAATCGGCGGCATCGCCTACATCACCGCCGGCGTCAGTGAGTGGAAATTCGAAAACGGCGTAGCCGGCTTCGGATTCCTCGCCCTGGCCGTAATGATCTTCGGCCAGTGGAAACCCGTAAACATCGCCCTGGCAGCCCTGCTTTTCGGACTGTTCCGTGCACTCTCCAACGTCTACACCGGATTCGCATTCCTAACCAACCTGCATCTGCCAAGCACCTTGTACAACATGCTGCCATACATCATATCCCTCCTTGTCCTTGCCATCGCCTCCCAGAACTCGCGGGCACCCAAGGCAGAGGGTATACCTTACGATAAAGGACAGCGTTAAATGAGGAAAGGTACCCGGTACCCTATCGGATAGGGTACCGGGTACTCAAATAAAAAGGAGTTTCTACACGATGAAATTAACGATTCTCGGGACCGGCAATGCGCTGGTCACAAAATGTTACAATACCTGCTTCATTCTCGAAGATCAGGGCCGCTGTCTGCTGGTGGACGGCGGAGGTGGAAGCGCCATCCTGGCCAAAATCCGGGATGCCGGTTATGAATGGACAGATATCCACGACATCTTTGTAACACACAAACATGTGGATCATATCCTGGGGATCATCTGGATGGTCCGGGTTATCTGCCAGACGATGAATACCGGTGATTACGAGGGAGAAGCTTTTATCTACGGCCACGATGAGGTCATCGGCCTGGTGCGTGAGATTGCCGGAAAACTTCTGAACGCCAATGAGCTGGTCCATCTGGATGAGAGGCTCCATACAGTGGTCCTCGAGGACGGGGACACTTTCGAGGCCATGGGACATAAGTTGCAGGCCTTTGACATCGGTTCCACCAAGGCCAAACAGTTTGGCTTCAATCTCTATTACGGTGACGGCAAGAAGCTCACCTGCTGCGGCGACGAG
>CACXGS010000403.1 GCA_902767195.1 uncultured Lachnospiraceae bacterium
CTCGGAAAGATCGTCACAATCTGCAGCAGAGAGATCCGGCATGAGGAGAATCTGATCCGAAGAGACCAGCTGCGGGAAAAGGATCAGATCTGTAAGACCCGCTACCCTCTCCTTCTGGTCCACGGGGTCTTCTTCCGGGACTATGAACACCTGAACTACTGGGGCCGGGTTCCCAAAGAACTGGAGAGGAACGGAGCCACCGTCTATTACGGCAACCACAACAGTGCTTCTTCGGTGGCTGACAGTGGAAAGGAACTGGCTGCCCGGATTGAAAAAATCGTCCGGGAAAGCGGATGTGAGAAAGTCAACATCATTGCTCATTCCAAGGGCGGTCTCGATGCCAGGGCAGCGATCTCCGTGGCCTCAGCCGGGCCTTATATAGCCAGTCTTACCACCATCAGCACTCCCCACAGAGGCTGTGAATTCGCCGACTATCTTCTGAATGAGATTCCGGAAGGCATCCAGAAAGCTGTCGCTGCCAGATACAATCAGATTGCCGTCAAGCTGGGGGACAGGGAACCGGATTTCCTCTCGGCAGTCCAGGACCTGACCTGTGAATCCTGCCAGAGGATGAATGAAGTCATGAGGGACGATCCGGGAGTCTTCTACCAGTCGGCAGGTTCTCTGTTAAAAAGTGCCGTCTCCGGACGATTCCCCATGAACTGCACCTATCCTCTGGTCAAACATTTCGACGGAGACAATGACGGTCTGGTAGGAACCGACTCATTCCCCTGGGGAGACCATTACATTTTCCTCAAAAATGAAAAGAGTAACCGGGGCATATCCCATGCCGATACCATCGACCTGACCCGGGAAAACATCGATGGCTTCGATGTCCGGGAATTCTATGTACAACTGGTATATGATCTCAAAAAGAAAGGATTTTAAGGAGCCGCAGCTTCTTAAAATCCTTTTTCTTCCTATGCCGTTTCCAGCATTCCGTAATATTTCTCATATTGTCTCTGGAAGGCTTCCATATAAGCCGTATCATTGGAATGATGCAGATTATGGATATACTGATGTTCATTTCCGATGATGCTGGTATCATTTTTACTGACCACCAGCACGGCCAGATTGGAGCACTGGTCGGAGATCCTCTCCAGATTGGCCAGCATGTTCTCGTATTGAAGGCCGTTATAGATATCGCACTCTCCCCTGGTCATACGACTGATGTGATGGGTCCGGAGGGTGGCGATCAGGGCGTCGATCACTTCTTCCAGAGGTTCCACCTGTCTGGCAAGTCTCAGATTATTCTCATCATAAGCCTTCTCTGTCATGGCCATCACTTCCCGGATGGCTTCGGCTCCGATACGGAACTCCTTCTTGGCATTGTCGGAGAATTCCGCATCCTTGGCCCGGAGGTTCTCAACACAGGTCACAAGATTCATGGCATGGTCGCCGATCCTCTCAAAAGTGCTGAGGGCTTTTAAGAGATAACTCTGTTTCAGGCCGTCATGCTCCTGGGTAATTACCGGCGACAGATCCACCAGGTAACGGTTGGCTGCATCCGCCAGCCGGTCCAGAAGATCCTCCCTCTGCTGAATACGTTCCACACGTTTCTTATCATAGTTATCAAAAATCTCAACAGCCGCTTCCACGTTGTGAAAGGAAATCTCCTTCATGTGCATGATGGCCCGGGCGGCCTGGTCAAGAGCCAGGGTAGGGCTGGTGATCAGCCGGCTGTCAAGCTGTTTAAGGTGCTCTTCGATATCTGCGTCTTCATCATCCACAGGCTGATCCGGGACAATCCTCTCCGCCATGTTGGCGAGGACTCCCGCAAAGGGAAGAAGAAGGACAGCGGGCACCAGACGGAAGATACCGTGAACGTTAGCGACACCTCCGGAATTCAGACTCATATACCAAAGATCATCCGAGATGATCCCTGTGACTCTGAGCACCGTCAAAACGACAATAATCAGAGTGGCGGCAATCACGTTGTAGATGACATGAACCAGGGCCGTACGAATCTGGTTGGGCTTGGCTCCGATCCGGCTTACCAGGAAGGTGGTCAGGCAGTCACCGATATTGACACCGATGATCACGGCAAAGACACCGCAGAAACGCACACCCACCGAACTGGCCATGGACTGGAGGATACCAACCACAGCCGAGGAGCTCTGCAGGAGGGCGGTCACGCCCACACCGGACAGAAATCCCAGCAGGTAATTGTCCTCGAACTTCATCAGAAGGCTGCTTAAGCCCTCTCCCATCTCGATTACCGCATCGCCCATGAAGATCAGTCCCATAAAAAGAATACCGAAACCGATCAGGATGTAGGCGGCATTGTTCAAACGGTCATCCTTGACGAACATGATGATCACCATTCCGATGATCAGTGCCACCGGAGCCAGATTATCCGCCTTAAAGAAATAAAGAATAGAGGTGGAGCCGGCCGACACATCCATCAACCGGATGATCTGGGCGGTGATGGCGGTACCCACATTGGCTCCCAGGACAATGCCGATGGACTGGCGGAAGGTCATGAATCCCGCACCTACCAGACCCACCGTCAGGACGATGGTAGCCGTAGAACTCTGGATCATGCAGGTAACCAGCATACCGAAGATAAAGCCGATGGCCGGCTTATTGGTCACTTTAGCCAGAGCTGCCTTCATGGCGCCGCCGGAGGATTTCTTCAGTTCATCCCCCATCATACGCATTCCAAAGAGGAACATGGCGAGCCCTCCCAAAAGGGCTATGATCTTATAAAAAATATCCATATAGTTTTCTCCTTTGAGTTCACACTAAGAATAGAATAAATACAGATTCTTATTCGATGTCCCGGTCTTCTGCCAAAAAAACCAATTGTATTATATAATATAGATTTCACAAAAACAATGTTTTTTAAAAATTATGTAAATTAAAGGTGAATATCCTGTAAATTGAATCCGATTTTTCCTACAATATTCCTGTGACAATTTTGTGAAATATTTATGGAATAATTTGTCGATTTCAGTGGAAAGAATGTGGCACAATGTGGTAAATTAGTATCAGAAGGTTTATGATTATGCAACCATTTATTAAAGGAGGATTTTTCCATGAAATCATTTCAATATGTGATCAAAGGAACCCTTGGAATCCATGCCCGTCCTGCTGCCATGATTGCCCAGGCTGCATCGGAATTCAAGAGTGTCACGACACTGGAGTGCAACGGAAATATCGCTGCTGCTAACAACGTCCTTCAGATTATGGGATTACACGCAGGAAAGGGCCAGACTCTGACGGTTACAGCTGACGGTGCGGATGAGGAAGGCTGCATTGCCAAGCTGCAGGAAGTACTGTCTGCAATCTCTCCCAAGGACAGAGCACAAAGAATCCTTAAAGTCGCTTTCTTTGGCACAAAAGATTATGACAGAATATTCTTCAGTGAACTTTCCAGGGATAAAGGAGACGGAACATTTAATACAGATATTAAATACTTCAACAGCCGCCTTACCATCGAGTCTGCCGGACTTGCTTCCGGTTATGATGCTGTCTGCATCTTCGTCAATGACGAGTGTGGCAGGGATGTTATTGAAGTACTCTACTCCGGCGGCGTCAAACTGATCTTACTGCGCTGCGCCGGATTCAACAACGTGGATCTGGAGGCTGCCAAGGAATACGGTATCACTGTTCTCCGTGTTCCGGCCTACTCTCCCTATGCGGTAGCCGAGCACGCCATGACGATCCTGATGGCTGCCAACCGCCGTATTCACAAAGCGTATAACAAGAACAGGGATAATAACTTCGCCCTGAGCGGACTGCTTGGAATGGATCTCCACAACAAAGTGGCCGGTATCGTTGGTACCGGAAGAATCGGACAGTGCATGGCCAACATCTGTAAAGGCTACGGCATGACTGTTATCGGATGGGATGCTTTCCCCAACCAGAATCTTGTGGATCAGGGTATTCTTACCTACGTTTCCAAAGAAGAGCTCTACAGCAAGGCTGATCTGATCTCCCTGCACGC
>CACXGS010000404.1 GCA_902767195.1 uncultured Lachnospiraceae bacterium
CGCGTATCCATACTCCACTCTCATTCGATAACATTGATTTGAAGCTGATTCCACCTACCATAACGTACCCCCCAGATATTAGTACTTTTCACTACAAGTCGGTCCCATGCAATTCTCCGGGTCAACAAACTGATTCTGTGATATTTCCTTTGCCTCATCTAATCTGAACTCCGCAAGCCTCTGACTGCGAATTGCAATTCCTCTTACATTGAAGGTCTTATTATTATCCCATCCACAGATCTTATAAATCACCGACAAGAATCTCAGGCTCGCAATCTCGAATGAGTAATCTCCTCCTATCTTGGCCGGCACCCTAAACGAGTCTTTATCAATGGCAGTACAACTTTGTACAGCCACTTTCTTTTCCTTGGAATTAAGCAGAATCCGAATATATTCCGGATTCCCCAGCGCCTTTACCGTTGAATAGAAAATCAGTACTCGGGCACGTTTATGTGAAAATGACATGCCAGGAACATTGCTTTCATAATTAGGATCCATCGACGCCCCCCGGAGGTTTTCTTTTTACCTCTTCGACACCATAATCATCAATCCTGTCAAAATCTACATTTCTATGTTCACAAACAGGAATTCCGAAATTATCGCCCCACTCCTCCGGATAAAACGGTGTTCTGCTTGATCTTCTCTGATGCGCTTTCTCATTAGATTCCTCTTCCGTCTCACCTGGAAGAGCCTCGCCAGTATGTTCACTCTCATTCTTGTTTCTGGACTTGTCCCAGAATATCTCTGTCTCATCCAGCTCAAATACATAGAGAGTCATGCCTTCGTATTGAATCCGATGCCCAAGGATTTTGTACCGACAATTAGTATCCCACCCCATCTTCGTATACAACTTGCCGGAAAAAATCCCCGTGATTTTTCTTGAACGTCTTTTATCAGGTTTTGCAATGCACCAGCGAACAGCATCCTTGTCGTATTCATCGCATTTCCGAATAACGAGCCGATGTTCCTTCTCATTAGTCAGGATTTGAATATATACCGCATCTTCCAATCCATCTATGCACGCTGTGTTAAAGGTTATGCTGTCTCTTCGTATCACAACCGCCGGCTCGCGCTGATGTGCGAACATTTCTCTGCGTACAATCTGATACCCATCATAGCTGAAGGATTCCTCAATCTCTTTGGCTCTCTCATCGGCATATATATCTTCAATACTGTTACTCATACGGCGCTCTGCATCTCCTGTATTATTGAGTCTGCTTCTGCTCGGATTTCCTTCAGCATTGTTTCACTGATATCCTGATAATATCGGTATACCCTTGCAGGCCTTAATATGTCCCAGTTATCCAGCAGATGTATTCTTTCCCACAAGCCGTTACAGCTTCCATATATCCTGGTTCCAAAACTGAGCCCATCCGGATTTACTGCCTCTGTAATAATTTCAATGTCTATAACCTCTTCTTCGTCATCCATTATGGATTCAGCAGAAGAATTCTTTAAATTGACAGATCCATTATCCACAGTGCTCTCATGTTGAAGCTTTTTGATCTTAGTGATAATTGGTGTAGAGAGATCGAACAGCAGAATCGATTCGTCCTGTTTCTGTATAACCTCTCCTCGGACTTTATACTTACTCTCCCTGTTCCATCCCATTATCGAAAAGAGCGGTTCGGAAAAGCCGGACATGCTTTTATACATTGGAGATCGATTATCGTGTTTACAGCACCATTCAATAGCGTTGGGATTCGATTTCTCACACGGTCGAATTGCAATGCACTGTTCCACTGTATTGATCAGAAGCTCAACATATTCGACATTCTGAAACTTTTTCATACATCCTGAATTAAAGAAAACTTTTCCGTACGACAAAACCATAGAGGGTCTGGATACATCTGAAAACATATCCGACCGGACGATTTCATAATTTGCCAGGGGATCTGAACTCACTTCCTTTCTAACTTGATTCTTATCTGCAGCTTGTGAGCTACTATAAACACTTGAAGAGGCATCCGAATAATCAGCACTGGAGAACCCCCGCCACATTCTGTTTACAGATACAAATCCCTTCAGCGCACCACGATCGATTACCTTTAATGATGGCAGAGGCAATCCTCTTCTCGAATACTTGTCAGAAGCCAGCTTTGCCTGAGTAGCTTCAAATATTTCATGACTGACTATCGCTTCATGATGATCTACTTCCCGAACCTGTTTCCGATTTTTCTTGTTTTTACGCTTTTTATGCTCATAGAAGTCATATGTATATGTCTTCCAGCTAAGTACATCACCACAATGACGTTCATTAGTCAGGATCTTTCTTATAGAAGTGGCGCTCCACGACACGTTTCCACGTTTCGTTCGCCGCTTAAGCATGTTGAGCAATTCAGCTATTTCCGATAGCGGAAAACCATTCAGATATAAGAAAAAGCATAGTTTTACGGTGTTAGCCTCTTCATGATTTACAATAAGATTCCCGTTTTCATCATGATCGAACCCAAGAAGAACCGGGGTAAGAAAATTCCCTTTGTCGAAGCGTTTCTCCAAGGACCAGTTCATCGCGGTACTTTTCACCTTGGATTCTTCCTGTGCAGCTGCGGCCAGAACGGTCAAAACCATTTCACTGCTGCTTTCAAGTGTAAATATACCCTCTGTCTCAAAGCGAACGCCAACCGGAGGATTCAGCTGAGCCAGCTTCCTTACAATAGATACACAGTCAACGACATTCCTTGCAAATCTGGACACACACTTTGTGATGATCACATCAATCTTTCCGGCATAGCAGTCGGCAATCATCTTGTTAAATTCATCGCGATGCTTCATAGAGGTAGCACTTATACCTTCGTCAGCATAGATACCTGCGAATTCCCACCCCTTATGATTATTAATCTCATCCTCATAATGGGCTTTCTGCAGTTCATATGATGTTGTCTGTGCCGGATCATCAGTAGAAACTCTGCAATAAGCGCAGACCCTCTTAATTGAGCTATCATCAGACAATGACACCGTCGTCTCCGGTTCTATCACAATGAACTGCTTTCCAGAATTGTCATTACGATGAACTCTTTCCCGAACCAGTTCGCGTTGCTCTTCTCTGCTGAGTTTTCTATCCTCCTCCATGTCTATCCTCCCATTCATATTACCTGGACAGTTCATCGTGAGGTAATTCCCAGTACCACACATTCTTCATCTTGTATGTCTTTACGCCGATATCTTTACTAGCTGCTCTGCAGGTTCTTTCGGATATCCCGAATCCAGTAATCCTCTCAAGAACTTCTGTACTTGGTATAGCCTTGGCTGAAAGCATTACGCGGAGAAGTTCCGCCGCTTTCTGTCGCTTATTGTTATAGCTGTCACCAGCTGTATCGTATAAATCATTATCTGTCAGACACTCTCCAATCCACTGGAACCCCTTATCTCTGTCAAGTACAAATCCTATTGCCTTACCTTCGGGCGCCAAATTCGATTTGATCGGGAAAACATATCTGATATCAGGATGATGAACATCACGTTCAATCATCAGAACACTTCTGGCAATTGCCATGATATCAATGCTTCCGAGTCCTCTATACATATTTTTGCTGCCGGCTGTCTTATTCATGTGTCCGATGAGTATAACAGCACAACCGGTTTTCTCTGCTATGTTGCCGAGTTTTTGCATGTATGTGCGCATACTCACCGCACTTGTCATATCCGCATTGGCCGGCATATATGCCTGGACAGGATCAATAACCAGTGCCTTTGCATTAATCTTCTTAATGACTGAATAAATCCGCTCATCAACAAATGTGAGAGTACCTTCAGGATCATCAATAAATGCAACTCGGGCGCAGTCTGCGCCTGCAGCTTCCAGGCGTGGTCGGATAGAATCCGACATGTCATCCTCATTGCACTGATAGATTACGTTATTCGGTTCAGACGCTATTTCGCCGTTAGGAAAGGTTCCGCTGGTTGTAATAATAGAAAGAATACGTATTATAAACGTCGATTTGCCATCTCCCGGGTCCCCTTGAAGCAGGGTTATTTTCCCGGCGGGAATATAAGGATACCAGAGCCACTGTACTGGTTTAGACTGGACGGAGGAATAGAAACCATACTCATCAACTGTCCCACACAAAACGTTGGTATTCTCATCCATCATAGCATTTCAGGTCTTTGATAATTCTGTTCTTATTCTCAATATGGTTGATCAGATTGGTGACCACAGCCAGATCTTCCTGGTCAAGTTGCGTAACATCGATCGTCTTTGAAGGCTGATTGCCAAGAAGATAATCTGTTGATACTCGATACAGAGAAGCTAACCGTACCAGAACATCATAAGGAGGCTGCCGTTTGTCGTTTTCATACGAACTGATGGCATTCTTATTCAGCCCAATAATTCTTCCAACCTGATCCTGTCGGAGCTGATTACCAATGCGAAGCTGTCTCAGCCTGCTGCCAAGTGTCTCAACCCCTTTAACAATCTTTCCGTTTTCATCCACGAAATAATCCCCTTGATGTACGCACATAATAGCAAAATCCTATCCACAGTTGGGTGACTATAGTCACCAGTTTGAATACTGATGCTCACCTTCATCTCAGGAGCATCTCTCCCAGTTCCAACTCTCGTGTGCCTGATTGCAACCTTGCAACTTGAAGCTTTTCAGTCGGAAAAACTGCCGATTCGCTGGCAAAATCGGTATTTCCTTGGTAAATCGTAAGACTGCAATTCTGATTCCTGACAACAATTGTTGCAGTCTTTCTCAGCAAATCGCAGTCAGTTAGGGTGTATTTAATCACCCTATTACTTATATTATCGCGCTTTTATAATGTGGTAAAGCAATTTGTGAAAGGTAGGATTATCGTGATTGATTATGGTCCTTTATGGGAAACCCTACAGAAAAAAGGCATTTCCCAGTACGAGCTTGTCAATCAGGGTATTGATAAGAACACACTCGACAGACTTAGGAAGAACAAGAACATTACAGTATTTACCGTTGAAAAGCTCTGCAGGATACTTCAGTGCAGCCCAAATGATATATTCACAATTGTCCCTTCAGTGAAAGAACAGCTATACAATCATACAAACAAAGACAACAACTAATGCGGCAAGTACCTTTATAGAGGTCTTGCCACATTTAATTAATTCATCCTAGAGTTCTTTATCTGATCCTGCATCTTCCATCGAATCTCAATATGCTCACGATCATAGACTACCACCCGATCCACAAACGTCTCTGACATCTCATAAGTGAGCTCTTCTGCTGTATCTATCGGCGCAGCGGCATCAATCAGCTTCTGCAATTCCGGAGAAACAGTTTTATTGAGTGATCCTCGTTTCGCCCTTTTCAAGGAATCAATATGACTCTGGATCTGCTCTGCTTCAGCATCCAGACCGTGCTTTAGGCTCTGAAACTGTTCGCGTACATATACTCCTTCAGTATACTTTTCATACAGATCCAGCTTCCGTTTCTGAACCTGTGCCAGTTCCCGCTCATAATCTCTGAGCTTGTCCTCCATCTCATTATGTTCTTTTGCTGCCGCCCTCTCTGCCGCTGACAGTGATGACCTTGTAATCTGCAGCAGTCCCGCCCAAAGCTTCAACTCACGAAGCACAAGCGAACACAGTTCCTTATAATCGTAATGCTCATTTGTGCAGCAGGTATCCATCACGTTTTTGTAATTATGACTGCAGGTCATATACCGCTCATCCTCAAAACGCATATGATAACCACAGTGACCACAGACTACTTTGGTCTTAAGCGCATACCTATGACTCAAACGAATCATGGCCTGCCTTCTCGGAATTATCGCCTGTGCCTTATCGAAGATCTCTTCCGAAATGATCGGTTCATGGTGATGTTCGATAACAACCTGTTCATCCGCATGTCTGTTTCTCAGTTCAGTATGTCCATAAGAAACCCTCTTCTTCAGCTGGGATACAAATGTTCCCTTATAGATTGGATTCCTTATGGTATGCGAGATCATCGTCGGAATCCAGCCTCGATTAGTATGCCGCGTCGATGCGACTCCTTTTCTCTTATTATTTCGGAAAAACTCGGCACGAGTCGGGATTTCCTCGTCATTCAGTATCTTGCAGATCTCTCTTGCGGATTTTCCATCCGCGGCCAGTTCGAATATCTTCCTTACGACATTCGCTGCCTCCGGATCAGGAATAATCTGATGCCGATCCTTTGGGTCCTGCATATACCCGTACGGTCTGGCTCCGTAAACGTAATTCCCTTTATCAGCGATGGCGCGTACGCTGCTCAGAACCTTCTGCGACAGCTGCCTGCTGTAATAGGTATTCATCAGATTACGCATAGTCAGCCGGAGATCATTCTGATCATTGCCCTGAAGAATCTGACTGTCATAATGCTCCATCAGGGAGATGAATCTGACTCCGAGCAACGGAAATATCCGTTCGATAAAATCCCCGATTTCAATGTAATCCCGGCCGAAACGTGAGAAGTCCTTTACGATCACCGTATGGATCAGTCCCTGCTTGGCCATGGTCATCATTTCCTGAAATGCCGGCCGGTCAAAGTTCGTACCGCTATAGCCGTCATCTGTAAACTCTCTGACCGGATAGCAGGCAAGATCTTCATGATCACTGATATACTCCCTGAGAAGAGACCTTTGATTCGTAATACTGTTGCTCTCGTCTTTCCGACTGATGTCTCCGTCAGCTAAAGATAATCTAAGATAAATCGCGATCATAATTGCATGCCTTTCACCGTTGATGAGAGCATCTTCTGTATATCCTCATGTCTGAAGGTGATCCTGACTTCCCTGTCCTGATCAATTTCAACTCTCTGAACCATCTCCCGAAGCAGTTCCTCTGAAAGTGGCTTGTCGCATTCTGTAAGATGACTGAGCAGTTCCTTCTCGATTCCTTCCTTCTTATCACTGCCCTGTATTTCGGCCAGAGATTCAGACACGGACTTATACTCGGAATCATACTTTTTGCGGTAAGTTCTATACTCTTCCTCTGTTATCAGATCCTCTGCAAAGTCTTCATACAGTCTGTGCAATTTGTTATCTATAGACTCAAGGCTTCGCTTCAGCCCCTCCGCTGTACTTTTGCGCTCCAGGATATATCCGTTATATTCCGGCATTTCCCGCAGTGCCTCCATGTCTACACACATTTTGATCTGAACCCGTATCTGATCCAGCACCAACATGCGAAGGAGACGCCCACTGACCACTGATCTGTTGACACAGGACTTATCCCTTTCGTATTTTCCGCAGCGGTAATCAGTTATTCTCACCTCGGTTTTCCTCGGTCTTCGCATATAGTACATAGGGCTTCCGCATTCGGCACAGAAAAGAAGTCCTTTGAAGATATCCGGTGCCTCGTCCCGTCTTTTTTGCCGACGGGCATGTCCTGCTTCCCATATGCTTCTTCTTTCTTCAATTGGTTTCTGCAAGATATCAAATTCAGCCCAGGAGATATAGGCTTCATGCGTTCCTTCGATAATGTGCCACTGATCTCTGCTGCATATATGCTTCTTAATTCCCTTATCCACTGACTGTTCCGACCGACGGTACACAGTTGATCCCGTGTAAACGGGATTTCGGATAATTCTCCCCACTGTACTGTTGTTCCATTGATTCAGAATATGACAGCTTCTTCCCTCGGTCTGTTCGTGAATATGCTCATCCGGATAAGGCGCGCCAAGTTCCTCCAGCTGTTTGCAGATATCTTTCGGTTTTTTCCCTTCAAGTGCGAGCTGAAAAAGAAAGCGTACAAAAATCTCGGTCTTTTCATCAATTACAATATGGAACGGAACTTCCGGATCGAGCTTATACCCGTAAGGGGGAATGCCATACCAGCAAAAGCCCTGCCTCTCCTTAAGACGAAGGACCGCTGTCATTTTCCTGGAAGCATCCTTCGCATAAAGCTCGTTGAGCATGTTCTTGATCGGGACAGACAGTACGTCCTCCTGTCGCGGATCGGCGCTGTCATAATGATCATTGATGGCAACAAACCTGACTCCCAGAATCGGAAAGATCTTTTCCAGGTAATATCCAGTCTCAAGATAATTTCTTCCGAAGCGGGAAAGATCCTTCACGACAATGCAGTTGATCCGATCCTTTCGAATATCTTCCATCAACCGATTGAATTCCGGGCGGTTAAAACCAGTGCCGCTTCGTCCATCATCGACATACTCGTCAACCAGCCTGAATTCCGGATGGGTCGAGACATACCCACGGTTATACTGAAGCTGGTTTACAATTCTTCGTTTCTCCGGATCTTCCTTGTCGTCGACCGAAAGACGGGCATAGATTGCGGTATTCCACTGCCGTATTGTTGATCCGAGCATGTTGGACTGTTCCTGCTCTGCTATATGGAGTCTTCTTCCCATATGTTTTTCCCTTCCTGAAGCTGTCGTATTACCAACCGCGTATGCTCTCTGGTTTCCCTGTGCCGAAAGCAGGGAACAACCGCTCCATCCGGAAATACAGTGACACGTTCTATCGTTTCTGTGATTGTCTTCCTGTCCAGCTCCTGATCCATACCAAAAGGAATAGCGGTGAAAAGGCGGATCCACTCATTTTTCATTCCAAGGATAACTAGAGCACTGTTTATAATGCCTTCCGCCTTGATAACCTTCTTTAAAAAATCAGGCAATTCTCTATCCTTCGCTGTCTCTTCAAGCGCTTTCTGTTTCCATTTCTCAAATGCCTTTTTCTGCTCCTGGATCTTCTCTGACAGGCTAAGAATTTCATCTTTTGATTTCATCGCATCCTTGATTTCCTGCCAAAGAGCTATTCTCACCTGCTTCATGATATGGTCTTCTCTTACCGCATATCTGCTGCAGCTCGTTACACCATATCTGTTATGGCTCTCACAGGAATATAACGTAGTGTGTGCTTCGTCATGAAAAGATGAACTGTTCATGCCGTATCCGCATCGCCCGCATACAATCATTCTGGTGAATACTCGATTACGTGCTGCCTTGATTCTCGGAGGACGTTTCATAGCCTGGACTCTGTCAAAATCTCTTTCTGAAACAAGGGCCTCATGCTCAACAGAAAGCCCTTCGTTCCCTGAACCTACCGCGTAAAACCGCCTGTCCAACAGCTTCGCAACTGTCGATGTATTCCATAACGTGTTATCCGTTTCTTCCTTATATCCATACAGCTCTCTTTTTCGGACCTGCGGTGTGGAATACCCTTTGGCATTCAGCTCAGCGACAATTGCACTTAACGGATGTCCCTGCAAACGCATCTGGAACATCCGTCTGACCGCCTCTGCCGCCAGAGGATCAACAGAGAGTGTTTCGGAATCTGCTCCGCAGGTATAGCCGTACGGAACAATTGCACCGGTCCTGAGTTCCTTCCTGTGAGCCATGGCGCTTATCGCCCTAGTATGGTGTTTGTGATATTCAGTCCTGAAGTTTTGAAGATAATCGTTCACATTACCGATAAGACTATCGAAATCATCCTCTACCGAAATGAACCGCACTCCGCCTGGATACAGAAACTGCCCGAGATAAAACGCTGATTCGTGAAAGTTTCTTCCGAAATCCCGGATAGAACGCACGATGACCGTATTAAATTTCCTGCATTCCGCATCATCGAGAAGATGAAGCAATTCCCTATCCTGGTCCCTGGTGCGGTTACGATCCCGATAAGTCCCATATTTCTTAATCTCAGGATGTGACGCCATATAGCGTTTCAGAATTTCAGACTGTGTATCCTCTGCTGCATCCGGATCATCCTCTCCCCAACGCACAGCAGAGATATATACCGCCGCAGTATAAACCACACCTTCAGTCGTTCCTTCAGTCAAATGTTGAACTGCCGGTTTGTCATACGGAATCGTTCTCCTCATTTTGTTTTCCCTCTTTGAGGCTGATGCTTTGGCCAAGACTTGTCATGACTGTCTGAACCACATCATCGAAAAGGAACCGGATCTCAATCTCCCCAGAGTCATGAATGATAATCCGGTCAATGAGCTCCACAACTACAGGCCGGGTAAGCTCTGTAATATTTTCATATTTCCTGAATGCCGCAATCCATTCCGACTCGCGTTTTGATTCCAGAGAATCCCGGATCTCCTCGTCCAGAGCAGAGATCGATGCCCTGTCTATTGCAATTTTCTCCTTATACATTTCGGAGTATTCCAGATAGTCCTCTCTGCTCAAGATCTCTGAAGAATAGTCCTCATACAGATTCGCCCTGATCCTTTCGTATTTTTCTATTTCCTCCTGCAAAAGTTCTTTCTGATGAACGAATCCAACGACCTTTCTTTCGCGATATGCGCTGATATCTATTTCGGCGAGTATTTTCTCTGTATCGACCGCCAGCTTTATCTGTGACTGGATGGCTTCGAAAACGACCGGATACAGCTTTTTATGACTGATATGATGAGATGTGCATCCTTTTTCCTGCCGGTAAGTCTTGCAGATATACGAATAATACTTATGCCCGCCATGCTTGGAGACACGTCTCAGCATTTTGTTATTGCAGCGTCCACAATACAGATATCCAGAAAAGATCCTGACGGAAGCTTCACCGGGAGGCACCCTCGTGTCCTTCTTCATAAGATTCTGTACTATCTCAAACTGAGCCTGATCAATAATAGGGACAACCGCATTTCTAATGACAACACGATTGCTCTTAGGCATCGTTGTAAGCTTTTTAGAACGGTAATCCAGCTTTTTCGTTTTCCCCTGGATCAGGTCACCCCGGTAAATCTCATTGTGAAGAATAAGAGATACCGGCTCTGCCGCCCATTCCGCCTTAGCCTTCTTTCTGAAATTCGTTGGCACGTGGATGCCATTAACAAGCTTGTACTCCAGAGGGGACAGTATGCCTTTACGGTTCAGCTCATCTGCAATTCTCTGTTCGCTGAAGCCTTCGATTTTCCTGGCAAATATTAACGTGACCACCTCTGCTGCCGGCTCATCAATAATCAGCTTGTTTTTATTTTTGGGATCCTTCTTATATCCATAGGGAGCAAAATTCCCAACATACTCTCCCCGCCTTCTCTTTGCTTCCAGCTGTGTTTTGATCTTGACGGACATATCCCGGCAATAGGCGTCGTTAAGAAGATTCTTAATGGGAACGATAAGCGCATCACTGCTGTCCCATTCTTTCTCTCCGTCATAGTTATCCGCCAGCGCAATGAGCCTCACCTTCAGCAGGGGAAAAATCCGCTCCAGGTAACGGCCCGCTTCTATATAATTACGCCCGAACCGCGAAAGATCCTTGACGACCACACAATTAATCAGTCCGCTCTGGATGTCCTGATACATCCGCTGAAACGCCGGCCTGTCAAAGTTCGCTCCGGAATATCCATCATCGACATACTCGTCGACAACGCAGAACTGCGGATATGCCTTCAGAAAGTCATTGATCAGACTGCGCTGATTAGTTATACTGTCGCTTTCCACTTTATCCCCATCCACCTTTGAGAGGCGGAGATATATCGCTGTCCTGTACCTGTCGAGTTTGGATTCCGTAATAATCATGCTTTTCCTCTTTCTTCAAATCTCGAGGTCTATCTGTTTTCCATTGTCTGGATATAATGAATCAGCGACTGTTCCAGTGTCCGTTCCCCTGCAAACGAAATCTTTACCACTGTCCCATGATCCAGATAGCAATATGGATTCTTTATCTGGCGGATGAAATCAAGAATCCTTTCCTCTCTGGGGAGGTCGGTCTTAATGGATACATCACTGATGTCGACAAGTTCACTGGCATCAACATCCTGCACCGAAAGCCCGGACAATGCTTTCAATCTCTTCAGCAGCTCGTTATAATCTGCATTTTCCGGATCGATTACCTCAACATAATTCGTTTTATTCTCAGCAGTACTCATGGTGAATTCTCCTTTCACCAATCGGACTGCTTTCCCTTTTAGAGGCAAGCAAAAAAGTGGAACTGCGCAAGCTGCAATTCATACTTACGCCAGTTCCACTCTTTACAGGGCTCAAGATTATACTGTTCTTCTGCCAAAGAACAATGTTCAACTATTAGTTGATTATATCTCCCTTTCACAGTCATTTCAATATTAAAAGTTCAATATTCCAGGACAACCGTGTATACTGATAGTTGAACTTTCAGAGAGGTGCCGATTATGAATCTCGATTATGTTGCCATTGGGCTTCGTATAAAAAAACTTCGAAAGGCGAAACACATCACCCAGAAAACTCTGGCTGAGAGAATCGGCGTTGCTAAAACATACATGAGTACCCTGGAGGCCGGTAAAACAAAAGTCAGTCTGCCTACACTTGCCGCTATCGCAGCACAGCTGGACGCTTCTCTTGATTATCTTGTATTCGGAAAAGCACCAGCAGTAACCGCCAGTGTGGAGTTGCCAGAATTTGAAATCATTAAGAGCTTCACTCCGGAACAGCGGGAGCTTACCTTAGAAAGGCTTACTGCTCTCCAATCCATGTTCCAGAAGTATAAGCTTGAAAAGAGATAACTCTTTCCATGGCTTGTACCTTCTGCTATCAACTGCAGGGCTATATCTGTAAAGCCCTGCTCTTCTCATGCCGCTTCCACTTCCCTGATCATAGGCACTCGATTCCCATATCAATTCGTTGTTCCTTATAGAATCCGCATGTCATCCATGCCACTGATACTGCGCTTGCCAAAGCGCACAGGCGAAGCCCGATTATTGAGTAATACAGAGGAGAGCAAGATGCGCCCAGACCCGGGTGTTTAGCACACTCCGGTTCTTGGCCATCTTGTTGGGGACTGCTCCCCAAACCCGCTACTGGCTGCAAAATTGCAGCTCGGGAAAAGATTCCCGAACCCTTTGGCGGCACTGCCGCGGTATGGCTATTCCCTGATTTGAAAAGAGGTGATCCTACTGTGAAAAAAATAAGAGAAAAGATCCGCACACATCGGGTCGAAGTGGCATTTTCCGATTCAGAGATGAAACAGTTGGAAATGAAAAAAGAAGTTTACCGGATGAATACTTCTGATCTTATTCGTTGGGCACTGTTTGAAAAGGACCTGACGATTACTGTGAACGAAGATGATATGAGCGATCGCCTCAAAACTCTTTTAGGAGAGTTCGGAAAAATCGGCAGCAATATGAATCAGATCGCGCATCATCTTAACAGCGGTGGCGTACTGACTGAAGGAATAGTTCTCGAACTCCACGAATCCATCAACAACCTGAGACATCTGAGTCATGAACTGACAGATCAATACAGCAAGCATTATGGCAACAGTCAAACACATATCAAGCAAAAACGCTGACTACGGTGCAGTAGCTGATTATCTTGAATACCAACATGACGAAAAGCGAAATCGTCCGGTTCTCGATAATCATGGTAATCCATTGCTGCGTGAATCATATCTGATCGATGGCATCAACTGCACACCCGCCACTTTCGAGTTTGACTGCGTGCGGTTGAATCATGAATATGGAAAGAACCTACGCCCCGGAGATGTCAAAACACATCACTATATCGTGAGCTTTGATCCCTCTGATGCGGCAAGTGGCAAACTAACACTCGACAAGGCACAGAGTATCGGAATGGAACTCGCCAGAAAATTCTTTCCTGGACATCAGATCCTTGTCGCAACTCATGATGATGGATCCAACCGTTCCGGCAATATGCACTGTCATATCATCCTGAATTCTCTCCGTATGCTCGATGTCGAAAAACAGGATTTTATGGAACGGGATATCGATGCGAAAGCCGGTTACAAATTCCATCAGACCGACCGCTTCCTCCGACTGTTCAAAGCTGGTGTTATGGAAATCTGTGAACGGGAAGGCCTCTCTCAGGTTGACCTGGACTCGCCAGCCAGAGAAAAGATCACAGAAGAAGAATATCGTGCCAAATTCCGCGGTCAGGAGAGACTGGACAAGAGAAATGCTGAAATCATAGCTGCTGGCCTTAATCCCGTAAACCAAACATTCAGCACTGACCTTGAACAACTCAGGAAAAACATCTACGCCGCTCTCATGAACTCGAATAATGAAACTGAGTTCCGACGGATTCTACTCTCGAAGTACCAGATTGAGATCACTGAAAGCCGTGGCCGCTGGGGCTATCGCCGACTTGGCGCTCAGAAGCCAATACGAGCCAGACGCCTTGGTACCAATTATGAAAAAGAAACGATTCTGAGAAAACTTGAGTCCGTTAAGGAACTGCAGCCAATACAAGCTCCTGGACATATATCAAAACAG
>CACXGS010000405.1 GCA_902767195.1 uncultured Lachnospiraceae bacterium
AAAACAAAAAAGCAACGAACAGAGCACCGCAACGCAAACTACATACGAAGCAGAAGCGCTGCGACAGGATTCATGAAACAACCCTGGATGATATATGGCAGTTCTTGCACAGGGATCGATCACGATCTACCATGTCAAAGACATAGCATCGGTGACATGGTATTACAAGCTGCAGTCAAGCACGTTATCGCCGCCCGACAAGCCGACAACATCCCCACCGCCAACTGCATGGAAGACTTCGGAACCGTCGTACAACGAAGGAAGCACAGACAGTCTGTATGTGGTTGAAAGAACGATATTCTCCGACGGAACGTTTTCATACTCCGATGTCTCACTGTCCAGTTCGTATGAGGCTGCAAAGACTGCATATAACATGGCGAATACTGCCAGTGCTGCCGCGATCCAAGCCGCACAGGATGCGCAGACGGCGTACAATCTTGCCGGAAGCAAGAACAAGGTGTTTTATTCCGCAGCCGCCCCTTCGGTCGAAGGGAGGGCAGACGGAGATCTTTGGTTCGATACTGATGAAGACAACAAGCTGTATTCCTTCTCATCAGATAAGGGAGCATGGGTTGCAAAGCTTTTCGGTAACAATGCGCTGCATAACAACATAAATGCAGGAAAGATCGCGACCGGTACGCTCGATGCCAGTAAAGTCAATGTCACGAACCTGAACGCCAGTAATATTTCGACCGGCACCCTTGATGCATCTCAGGTCGAAATAACCAATTTGAAAGCAGAGAATATTTCGAGCGGATATCTGAGCGCAGACAGGATCGCCAACGAATCGATCACCACCAGAATGCTTGGTGCCGGAGCTGTCACCGCAACAAAGATATCCGTAACAGACCTGCAGGCAATCGCTGCGAAGATCGGAGCCATAAACATATCGACGACAGCTCTTTACAGCGGAAGTCATACCACGTATAACAGCAGCAATGCCGGGTTCTATCTGGATAAAGACGGAAAGTTTGGAGTCGGAAACAGTGCGGGGTATATTCGCTGGAACGGATCAAGTCTTGCCATTGCCGCGTCAACATTGGCATGGACCTCAACATACTCGAGCATGACAGCCAACGGCGTGCTTACGGCCGAAGGAGCTAATATCAAAGGTACGATTACTGCCACTTCCGGGAGTTTCGGGGGCTGGAATGCCAATTCATACAGGCTCTGGAAGCAATCTACCGAATTTACGACCGGCAATATATATCAGGTATATCTCCAGTCGGCGGCAAGTTCGAGCGGGGACGATCCTACGGAATCCACTAATGCAATGGTTGTCACGCAGCAGTATACCGTGAACAACACGAGTGCCTGGAAGAGCATGTATGAACTCAAATACGACGGAAGCCTGACCTCAAACGGGTATGAGTTAAATGGCAGTGTTATCCAAAACACATTAAGGACCATACTTTCAAGCGGAGGTTTGGAAGTCAGGATCGGGACTGCATGGAATTCTGCAGGCAGTATGAGCGCCTATAATTATGTTCGTATAAACGCAAATGGAATTTCGACGAATCATTACTTCAAGTTTGGTGTAAGTACACATGTAGGCTACAATGGCTATGATCTTGGAAATGGCAGTACAACAGATAGTATTTTTATAGGCCGTGAAGATGGTAAGGCTTATCTGGCGTTCACTAACAGTAACAATCCGACGTTAAGGTGTTCTGCACGATCGAGCGGAGACCTCTTGTACGGTTATCAGCCATCAGACTATCTGGATAGCGGAAACTGCCTGACTCGAAAGATCTACTTTAGTTCGTCATCATCCAAGAGGTACAAGGATTACATAGATGATGAGTCGGAAGCAGACGCGCTTAAGCTTCTCGATTTACCGGTTGTCCGATTCAGATACAAAGACGGGTATTTGGATCCTGATGATGAAAATTATGACAGACCCATGGTCGGACTTTTTGCCGAAGACGTTGCAGAACAGTTTGAGGATGCGGTCTATCATAAAAGTGGATATATCGAGAACTATACCGACAGGCAGCTTCTTGTCCGCCTGATCAAGCTCGTCCAGATGCAGCACAGAGAGATTGAACAGCTGAAACAAGCCGCTTCATGAGCGAGGTGACTATAATGAAATATGCAGTTCTTCCGAGGAAGCCCCCATAAAAGGTGGTTTCCTTTTTTAATACATGCACAGTGGCTCCGCCACAGAATAGGAGGACATATGGATTTTCTTCAAACAATATTAGTCGCCCTGATCGGGGGCGGGGTAGTTGGCTTTATCGAATTCCTGATCAGGAGACATGACGCTAAAAAGGATAAGAATAGTGAGATTCTGAACGCAATCAGCAGTCTCAGTGCCAAGATCGACTCAGTTGAGAGCAAGGCAGATGAAAGAGCTGCGGTTGAAGCCAGGATAAGAATCCTGCATTTTCGTGACGAGATGCTGGAAGGTAGAAACCACACACACGACAGCTTCCAACAGGTACTTAATGACATAGATGAATACGAAAATTATTGTCACACGCACCCGGGATTCAAAAACAATCAGACGGTTTCAACAGTGCAGCACATCAAAAAGAACTACGAAGAGCGTCTTGAAAGACATGATTTCTTGTAAGAGGGAGGAGTAGCTTATGATTAACTGGCAGGTAAGGTTTAAGAACAAGAATTTCTGGTTAAGCATCATCCCTGCTGTGATCCTGCTGATTCAGGCAGTAGGGGCCGTGTTTGGTCTGTCCCTTAATTTTGGGGAGCTGGCTGACAAGCTTATTGCAGTGGTTAACGCTGTCTTTGTTGTCCTGGCCATCCTGGGAGTGGTCGCTGATCCGACAACTCACGGGATCGGAGACAGCGCAAGAGCAATGACATATGAAGAACCGCATAAAGACATTACTGATTGAATTTATC
>CACXGS010000406.1 GCA_902767195.1 uncultured Lachnospiraceae bacterium
CTTGTCGTAGGAAGGATGCCAGGTCCTCATATATGGAAGTTCATAGATATGATCCATCTCCTCTGTGGTCAGCGGCAGAGATGGTGGATTCTGTACAATGTATTCCTTTGTCCGGTAGGGCTCTACAAGCCTCTTTCCGGAAATGGAATCGGTATTCTTATATTGTATGTAATAGCTTTTCGCGTATTCTCTCTTTGATTCTGAAATGTCCTGATAGGAAGGCAGCATTTCGTACTCCCCCACCAGGTCTTCCGGTGAGCTGCAGCGGTAGACGGTACCCCGGACATAGGTGATCTCCTTTACAGGCAGCCCGCTGTCAAGGGCTTCGGCGATCTCCAGGATGGAATGTTCTCCCATGCCGTACATAAGTAGATCGGCCCCGGAATCCAGAAGAATGGATCTCCGGATCCGGTCACTCCAGTAGTCATAATGAGCCAGTCTGCGCAGAGACGCTTCAATTCCACCGATCAGGATGGGGGTCTTCTTATATGTCTTGCGGATCAGATTGCTGTAGACGACGGTGGCATGGTTGGGACGTCCGGAAAAGCCGCCTCCGGGTGTGTAGGCATCCTGGTGCCTTCTTTTTCTGGAAGCGGTATAATGATTCACCATGGAGTCCATATTTCCCGCAGAAACAATAAAGGCCAGCCTGGGCTCTCCGCACAGGGTGATGCTTTTATCATCGGTCCAGTCCGGCTGGGCGATAAATGCCACGCGATAGCCCGCATCCTCCAGGAGCCGGGTGATGATGGCCGCTCCAAATGAGGGGTGGTCCACATAGGCATCTCCGCATATATAGACAAAGTCGGCCTGATCCCAGCCTCTCTGTTTTATTTCATCCTGATTCACAGGCAAAAACTGTCCCGTTCCCATCTTGCTCTCCTTTATCATATAGTCCTGAGTATATCATCCGACAGGAACCGGCGCAACGCATTCTTACGGCAGAGTTTTATACTCACTGCAGTCTCCAGCCCGGCTGGATTTTATTCTTCAGTAATCCGCGGGATGCTTTTCCCCAGCCCAGGGGATAATTTTCCAGACAGACCAGGGCCCATCCTTCCATCCCATCCACCGGAATGGTCTCCCCTTTCAGGTATTTTATCGCCCTCGGATCATCGATTCCCAGAGAGACCACCCGGGGATATTCACCGGGCTTAAGAGCCATGGCCAGGGCCTGGGATGGCTCAAACCGCTTTTTCTTTTTCTCTCCCAGATAAAGTCCCGAACGAATGACCCGAAGTCCTCTCATGGAAGGAAAATCCTCAGGAAGAAGATACAGTCTTCCATCAATCTCCTCGATCCTGCTTCCATCAGGAAACATCCGCTTCAGATTACAGTCTTTCAGGAAAATCTGTTCCGGACTCTCAGATCCTTTATCAGTACTTCTGCCGGATTTTTTACGGTTTCCTTTCCCGGATACAGTCCCTGCTGCCTTCTCCAGAGCCTCTTCTTTTTTTCTCATCAGAGCCAGGAACTGTCCTTCTCCGGAAACACGGTGGAACCAGAAACGGAGACAACCTTTTAATTCCCCGGCAATCTTCTCATCGGGACTTCCGGATTCGTCGCTGATCCATTCCGGATGTCCCCGGTCGATTCCGGCAATCTCATGGCCGCCCATCAGAGGGACCATCTCCAGATCCGGATATTTTTTCAAAAGATCATAAACCACCTGCTCATCTTCCTCCGGAGAATAAGTGCAGGTGGAGTAGAGCAGATATCCGCCGGGCTTCAGGAGTTCTGCCGCACATTCTGTAATCTGCTTCTGTATGCTCTGGTAGCGTTCCACTTCTGATTCTGTCCACTGAGATCCCATGGCAGGCTCTTTTCGAAACATACCTTCGCCGGAGCAGGGGGCATCCACCAGCACCTTGTCAAATGTCCCGGCCAGGCGGTTCCTGAGTCTCTCCGGTGTCTCACAGGAGACGATCATGTTGTGGACACCGGCCATCTCCAGATTCTTAAGCAGGGCCTGGCATCTGGAAGCACTGACATCATTGGCCAGCAGCAATCCCCTGCCCTGAAGTTTCCCGGCAAGGGCTGTACTTTTCCCCCCGGGTGCAGCGCAGAGATCCAGAACCCGGTCTCCGGGCTCTGCCGGGAGAAAGGCTGCCGGAGCCATAGCGCTGGGCTCCTGAAGATAATATAAGCCGGCGTGATAGAAGGCCTCCTTGGACAGCCTTCTTTTTCCGTGATAGTAAAACCCTTCCGGACACCAGGGGACCGGTTCGAAGAGAGGGCTGCTTTCCTCAGGCTTTCCGCCCTCATTTTCCCCCTCCCGCAAAATAAACCGGCGGATCAAATCCGCCGGTTCTGTTTTCAACCGATTCACCCGGAGTGTCTGTCCATATTCTTTCTGATATCCGGCCAGATAGTCCGGATATTCTGTTCCGAGAAGCTTACGCAGCTGCTTAAGATATTCCTCCGGTAAATGATTCATATTTCCTCCGGTCTTATGACAGGCTCTGGGCCCGATAGCCTTCTGATATAATGTCCAGCTGTCTTGCGAAATGCTGAAGCTGGGTCAGGTCATCCAGTACGTACACTTTGTAAAACTCATCCTGGATCTTGGTCACTTCTTTCTGGTTGGCGACCTTGTAAAGGTTCTGGATATTGTTGAGAATGTCTTTGACCAGATTCTCCTTGAAACGATGGGAGTTCTGAGCATCCATGATCTCATCTCTGACATCAGACATCTCTCTGTCCAGTTCAATAATAGCGTTCGATGCGTCCATCAGCTTGTTCTTGATGTGTTCCGGAATATTCTCCTTATACTTGTACTGAAGAGAATGCTCCAGGGTTGCCCAAAAATCCATGGCCATGGTTCGGATCTGGATCTCTGCATTGATCATCTTAGGACCTTTTATGGTATTCACTGGATAGACAATGATCATGTGATAACTGCGATATCCACTGTCCTTCATGTGCCTGACATAATCCTTCTCATACTTGACGCTCATGTCATTGCGATTCTTGATTAGATTGACAACCCGGTCTATATCCTCCACGAACTGACATGTAATACGGATCCCCGCAATATCTTCCATCTTCTCCTCAATGTCATTCATGGAAATATTCTTTTTCTGCATCTTGTCCAGAATACTGACAATGCTCTTAACTCTTCCGTCTACAAATTCAATTGGTGAATACTGGCCCCGATTGCGATGTTCCTCAATCAGATGGTGGAACTTCACAGTCAGTTCATCTACCGCAAGCTGATATGGATCTAACATCTCTCTCCAAAGCTGTATCTCCATATAACCACCTCCGTGTTAGACTAATTATATCATAATTATAAAAAATAACTATTGAGAATCTATTAAAAAAAGATTGTTATGACTTTTGTAAGAACTCTTCTGCCGCTGCCACAGCCAGCTGATCGCAGCGCTCATTCTCCGGATGCCCCGCGTGTCCCTTCACCCAGTGCCAGGTCACTTCATGGGGATCGGCGGCTTTCAGCAGCCGCTGCCAGAGATCTATATTCTTAACCGGCTCCTTTTTGCTGTTCTTCCAGCCCCTTTTCTGCCAGCCATCCACCCAGTTGTCATTAAAGGCCTTTACCAGGTACTGGGAATCGGAATAAAGGTCCACCTGACAGGGTCGGATCAGCTTTTCCAGTCCCACGATGGCAGCCATCAGTTCCATCCGGTTGTTGGTGGTGGAGGGGTAGCCTTCCGAGTACTCTCTCCTGTGAAGAGTTCCCTCAGGATCCCGGTACAGAAGGACGGTCCCGTAGCCACCCGGTCCCGGATTACCCCGGGAGGAGCCGTCGGTATATATGGTCACTCTCATCGTATTATCTCCTGTTTCCTATTCTACAAAAAATGCTGTCACCATCTGGAAAAGACTCTCATAGTCCTCCGCGCACATGAGCTCCCGGGCAGAATGCATGGAAAGCATGGGCACGCCGATATCACATCCCATAATGGAGAGCTGTCCACCCACGATCGGACCAATGGTGGTTCCTCCCCGGATTGTATTCCGGTCATTGATCTCCTGGAGAGGAATGTCATATTTCTCGGACAGTCCTTTAAGTATCGCCTGCATCTTGCAGTCGGAGGCATATTTCTGGGATCCGTTCACTTTCATGACCAGCCCCTGTCCCAGGTAGGCCCTGGTCGTGGGATCACACCGGTCCGGATAATTGGGATGGGCCGCATGGGCACCGTCCAGTGACAGATAATAACTGTCAGCAAGGGATGCTCTGACGGCTTCCTTTGACAAATGTCCCGCAGAGTAGATCTGGTCAATCACATTGGCAAAGAGGACGGAATTCGCCCCGGATTTACTCCGGCTTCCCACTTCCTCATGATTGAAAAGGGCGATCATATGGATATCATCATTGTTTCTCTCCCCCTCCACAATCGCTTCCAGAAGGGCAGCAACGGAAACCAGATTGTCAAGCCTTGGGCTGGAGATCAGCTCCTGGTCGATTCCGCAGGTCAGGGGCTTGTCATAATTGTAGAGATTCAGATCATAGCTGAGTATCTCGGAGGCATCCACCCCCAGCTCATCCGCCAGATAATGAAGAAAACTCTCCTCGTTCCAGCGGATTCCGGCCAGCCCGGTTACCGGCATCAGTTCTTTCTGACGGTCAATCTTCCATCCATCGTTCATTCCCCGGTCCATATGAATGGCAAGACCCGGAATAACGGCCACCGGCTGCAGACTGTCAAACAGGACCATCCGGGGCTCAAAGGCAGATTCCCCCCGCAAAGCCACCTGGCCGGACAGGCCAAGAGGGCGGTCAAACCAGGTATGATCCATCATTCCCCCGTATATGCCCACATTCAGAAGGGAGCATCCCATGCTCTTAAAATCCGGCTTTCCTTTTATCTTGAATCCCGGCTGGTCCACATGGGCAAGGCCGATTCTTAGAGGCATCCGGCCTTCTCTTCGGTCACCCGCCGTAAATGCAAAAAGAACATCGGGAAATGGTGCCATATAATAACGCCCCGTCCTGCGGTCTTTCAGATCTGTATCCGGTCCGAACTCCGCAAATCCGTGATCCTCCAGATAATCCCTGGCAAATGCAACCACCTTGGCCGGGGAAGTTCCCTGCTCAAGACAATCCAGTAAAAAGTTCATTTTCCTCTATTTCCTCCTTATCGATAAGGTATCTGACCCTTTCTTTTCAAAAAGCTGTTCCTGTGGTATGATTCTCATTGAGATTATTTTAAAGAGAGGTGCTCCATGTTATCCCTACAGATATCCGATATCAGACAGTTCATGACCAGCCTGCTGTCTCTTGAGACTTTTGACCATTTCCTTCTGGTGGAAGCCACGGTAAAAATGTCCGTCACCCACCGGATCGACGGCCGGATCAACAAAGAATTCTATGAGAGCGATCCGGCACCGGAACAGGATTACATTTCCTGGGGAAATGTCAGGGACTATGTATTCTCCGTGATTCGGGGAAAACAGCTCCCTCTGTCCATGAAAATCATCCTGGCTCTTCCGCAGCCTACCATCCGGGCACTTCTCACCCAGAACGGTCTCTCCGAAAGAATAAGGGATATAGAAGGAATGTATCTCAACATCCTCTATACCCCTGCGAATCTTGTTCTTACCACCGGCATCTCTGATAAAGGCTTCTCCTTAGACCGGCTTGCTGACTCTATTCTGGAAGAATCCGTCAGAGGATTCCTCCGGAAGCACGAACTGGCCTGATCCCTATTTAAACAGGGATATGGCTTTCTTAAGCTGTGTATCCTTTGACGAATCCTCTCTCATGGCTGCCTTCTGCTCATCCGTCACTTCTACTTTATAATCAGGCTCAAATCCTACACCGTGGATATTCTTTCCATTCGGTGAGTAGTATTTGGCTGTAGTAAGCTTCAAAGCCGATCCGTCTGACATGGGAATCACGGACTGGACGATCCCCTTGCCGTAAGTTTTCATTCCGACCGTCTTCGCCAGATTGTAATCGATGAGACATCCTGTAAAGATCTCCGAAGCGCTGGCGGTGTTTTCGTTGACCAGAAGAACCATGGGAACAGTCAGGGTCTTGTCACTGTTGCTGTTGTATTCACTTCGATTACCGTATTTATCTTCGGTATATGTGAGCAGTTTCCCCTTCGGAATAATGCGGGAAAGCATGTTGACGCAGCTGTCTACCAGCCCGCCTCCGTCATCACGGAAATCAATGATCAGACCTTTCATATTCTGCTGCTCCAGATCATTAACCGCTTCAATGAACTTCTCGTCTGTATTCTCCAGGAACTGGGTTACTTCGATATACCCGATCTTATTATCGAGCATTTTATAATCGACCGTCTCAATCTGGACGGTGGTCTTCTCGACTTCTACCTCAATCTCCTTGCCTTCTCTGTAAATCTTCAGCAAAGCGGTCTTCTTATCCGGTCTCTTGATCTCGGCAACCACTTCGCTGATGGACATATCCGTAGTCTCTTTGCCGTTGACGGTCACAATATAATCCCCGGGCTTGAGACCCGCTTTCTCTGCCGGCGTGTTTTTAAATACGCCCTCGATCAGGGCATAGTTGGTGCCGGGATCCTTCATAACGGTCACACCGATCCCCTGATAAGTTCCCGAATCCTCCTCCAGAAGGTCCTGATAATCCTTGGGCGAGTAATACTCTGCGTATTTGTCTTCCAGCCCTTTGACGAATCCGTCATAGACTCCTTCTTCCAGCTTGTTGTTGTCTACGCCTGTGAGATAGTAATTATCCACCAGGCTCTCCAGCTTCTCAAGCTTATCTGCGATGGCACTGTTATTCAGTTCCGATGCTTTATCCGAGGTGGAA
>CACXGS010000407.1 GCA_902767195.1 uncultured Lachnospiraceae bacterium
CTATACGGGCTGAATTATGCCAAGAGGACCAAAGACAAGACCATCATCCTCTGTGAGGGATATATGGATGTGATTTCCCTGCATCAGGCAGGGTTTACCAATGCGGTTGCCCCTCTGGGGACATCTTTTACCCAGGGACAGGCTATGCTGCTGAAGAGATATACCAGTGAGGCTGTCCTCTCCTTTGACAGTGACGGGGCCGGCGAGAAGGCGGCATTAAGGGCTCTCCCCATCCTGCGGGAAGCGGGGATACGGGGAAGGGTTCTCTCTCTGAAGCCCTTTAAGGATCCGGATGAACTGATCCAGAACCGGGGTGCAGGAGAGTATGAGAAGAGAATCCGGGAGGCCGAGGATGGCAGAATCTTTGAGATGAGGGTCCTGGAGAAACAGTATGACCAGTCAGATCCCGGAAGCCGGACGGAGTTTATCCACCGGCTGGCAGAGATGATCACGGAGATTCCGGATGTGGCGGAGCGGAATGTTTACCTGGACTCCGCCTCCCGACGCTTTATGGTCCGCAGGGATGTGCTGGAAGAATTAGTGAACAGTTACGGAAAGAACCTGGAGAAGAAGCGGGCTAACGATCAGTATAAGAAGGCCCCCCAGACTGCGGAGAAGAGGAAGGCCGGAATAGAAGAACGACGGAACAGGCCGCAGAAGCTGCTGCTGACCTGGCTGGTGGAGCGGCCTGAGACTTATCCTCTGATTGTAGAACATGTAGGTCCCGAAGATTTTACGCATCCTCTCTACCGGTCTGTGGCATGGATGCTTTTCGATCAGCTGGAGGAGGGGGGAGACCTGAATCCTGCCAGGATTACTGCACGTTTCCATGATTTGGAGGAACAGGCCCAGGTGGCGGATCTTTTCTACACCCACCTTCAGTATGAGCCGCTGCCCGAGAATCAGGATAAGGCTCTGACGGAGATCGTTAAAAAGGTGAGAGAGAGCAGTCTGGATGAGCAGCTTGCTCACACCACAGACATTGTGAAAGCCCAGGAGCTGATGATGGCCAAGAGCCGCCTCAGCCGGCTGGAGATCCGCCGGGACCGGATCTGAGGATTTTGGGATGCAGTGCCATGCATCCGGGACATTTGAGAACGGGGAAAGAGAGTATTAACAGATGGATTTATCATACAGACTTGAGACGGTAGCCCGGGCGGTCAGCCCCGGCAGGAGAGTGGCAGATGTGGGAACCGATCATGCCTACATCCCCATTTATCTCGTGGAGGAGGGAATCATCCGGGAGGCCATCGCATCGGATATTAATCCCGGACCTCTGGAGCGGGCGGCTCAGAATATCCGGGCCCACGGCCTGGAAGAAAGGATCCGGGTCAGGCTGGGCAGCGGTCTGGAGCCCATAGAACCGGAGGAAGCAGACTGTGTTGTGATTGCCGGTATGGGCGGAGACCTGATGAGGCGGATTTTGCTTCAGGGTCAGGTCTTTTTTGAAAAGGGGACAGAGTTTGTGCTGCAGCCCCAGTCCGAGTGGTTTAAGGTAAGGAAGCTGCTCCACGATCAGGGATACCGGATTGACCGGGAATGGATGATCCGGGAAGACGGTCATGACTATGTTGTGATCCGGGCCCTTCCGGGAGAAGAGACCTATCCCCGGGAGGAGTCCTATCTTTACGGAGAGGTTCTCATCCGGGAAAAGAACCGGGTCCTTATGGATTATCTTGAGAGACATTATAAGAAGAAAGATGGTATATTAAAAGACCTGGAAAAAAGAAACCGGACTTCTCTTGATAAGAGAATCCGGGAACTCAGGAGGGACCGGGATATGATCGGTTCCCTGCTTGAGGAGATGAAGCGTTCCTGATCTGGCTGGAATGCTCCTTGCGTTCCTTGCATAGAAAGGTTTCAGAGCCGGACGATAAGCCGGGTTATGTCGTGAATGATCATCTGTCTCGATCTGCCGTCGCCGGCAGACTCTGGCGACCCACCTGAAAGCGATCCGGGCAAGATCATGGCTTTCTATTCGGTCTTGCTTCGGGTGAGGTTTACATGGCATCTCCCGTTACCGGAAGATCGGTGGGCTCTTACCCCGCCTTTCCACCCTTACCGGTCTGTAGAAATGGCCGGCGGTATATTTCTGTTGCACTGTCTTTGGAGTCACCTCCACCGGACGTTATCCGGCACCCTGCCCTGTGAAGCCCGGACTTTCC
>CACXGS010000408.1 GCA_902767195.1 uncultured Lachnospiraceae bacterium
AATTTTATGGCACTGGCCAGGATACCAAGACCCTCTCATCACGAGGAAAAAGTCAGCAGGTACCTGACAGACTGGGCGGTTGACCGGGGATTTAAGGCTTTTAGGGATTCTTTTAATAACGTCAGGATTGACGTCCCGGCGACGGAGGGAATGGAGAACTTGCCGACGACAGTATTGCAGGCTCATATGGACATGGTGGTCGCCGTGGAAAAGGGAAAGGATTTCAATCCCATATCAGATCCCATTACGGTGATCCGCAATGATGATGAAGGAACATTAACAGCGGACGGAACTTCCCTGGGAGCCGATGACGGGTCCGGAATTGCCCTGGCAATGGCTGTGGCAGAGGGGAAGATGGATCACGGCCCCCTTCGGATTATCCTGACAGCGGATGAGGAAGATGGTCTGGAGGGTGCTTTTAATCTCAGTGCAGACTGGCTGGAGGGGACTTCCTATCTGATCAATCTGGACACAGAAGACCCGGATGAGGTGCTGGTCAGCACTGCATCAGGTCATGCTGTCCGTGTTAAAAAGCAGCTTGCCTTCGAGGAGCCTTCCGGGAATCTGGCCGTCCATGTCAGGCTGTATAACCTGAAAGGCGGACACTCCGGAATGGAGATTGATAAAGGCAGACTGAACAGTATCCAGGGAATGGCATGTTTTCTGAAAGAACTGGAAGGGGAAGGCATCGATTGCCAGCTGGCCTCTTTTGAAGGAGGGCATGTGGGCAATGCAATCCCATCATCAGCAGATGCAGTTCTGGTGATTCCCTCGGAAGAGAAAGAAAAGCTGACGCAGACTCTGGCGGCTTATGTCGACAGCCTGAATGTCAAATACGCCGGTATAGAAGACGATATTCAATATACAATAACGGAAATGGCCGAACTGCCCCTGGTAGTTGCCATGGAAGAGAAGAATCATCTGATAAAATTTGTTTCGGAGATTATCGATGGAGTTTACACCTGGTCGCCGGACATAGAGGGTCTGGTTGAGAGCTCTTCTAACCTGGGGGTTGCCAGCGTTAACCCGGACGGCCTGTCTATGCTTACCAATATCCGAAGCTCATCTCCCGAAAAGGAGACAGAGATCCTGGAAGCACAGCTGGCCCTGGCAGAAGCCTGCGGATACGAGACAGAATCCTCACATATGGCCGATGCCTGGCCCTTTGACCCGGACAGTAAGCTGCTGGCATTGACAAAGAAAATTTACAAAGAGCAGAACGGTAAGGACATCAGGGTGGCGGCACTCCATGTCGGCCTGGAGTGCGGAACATTTAAAAGACTGAAACCGGAACTTGACCTGATCAGCATCGGGCCGGATCAGAGAGATATCCATTCTACCAAAGAGACCCTTTACCTGAACTCCATTCCCAAAGTCTGGCATTTGCTGGAAGGCATTCTGGCGGAGATTAACCGGTAAGTTATTTTGATTGAGGTGAACAATGATACAACTGTGTGTACGGAGAGAATCAGAGCTATATAACCCCTTTGATCCTACTCATACTAGACTAAATGATGATGTTTACGCCTATTTGAAGAAATTTTTTACAGAAGCTGAACAGGAAAAAAAGGTCCGTGATACCTTGCAGATTTATTCAGACGGTCAGATTGATATGGATAAGCTGAAACAATCCATTCATAATGCCGTCGAAGACGAAAAGTATGCTTATGACAGTCAGATTAGAAAAAATCACAAAAGAGCCTTACAAGGATATATTGTCGGTGGCCTGCTGAGTGTCTTAGGTTTTGCCCTTTCGATTTATTTTAATCAGATCATTCTGGAGATTATCTCATTTATTGGTTCGATATCTGTGAGAGAAGCCGTTATGATCCAAACAAAGATCAACCCGGATATCAGATCCCTGAAGAAACGGCTGGATCCGATCTGTGAACTCAAGCTGGTGAAGGCAGGAGAAAGTTAATACAGAATATTGTAAGAAGGGTGAAGATATGGCAAACATGATTCGATTCCGTAAAAACCGGATAAGCATACCGATTATCCTTTGCATAAGCTTCATGATCTCCATGTTTATTCTGCCACTGTACGCAGATGCCTATGTGGCTGGAGACATCAGCAGGAAAAAGAATACCAGCCTTCCTCCATTGACAGGGGAGCTCCAGAAAAGCATCATGGATTCAACCCCTGTCGAAGCTGCCGGAAGTGATCTTGAACTGGTCTGCCCGGCTGCCCGGCTGTCGACGGCCAGAATACCCCAGGGATATACTTATGATGGTAATAGCTATTATTATCTGTCCCAGATGGCTACAGGGTCGGATGATCTGCGGCTTACACGGATTATATGGCAGGGAAACGGTACATATCAGTCCTCATATATGACCTTGAAGAATTTCGGACACGGAACCAATCTGGATTGCGTCAGGGTCAATGGAAAGACCTGGCTGTGGACCGGATGTAACAGCAAAAAAGGGGAGAGCACAGCGATCACCAGGTTTACATTTAAGAGTGGCAAAGTGCTGAACCGACACGGCAAAGGCCTTTACAGAATTCCTCTGTCGAAAAAGAGTAAAAAGTATGCGACGAATGTCTATCCCGCCATTGATGCAAAGGGAAAGAAACTTGCCGTTCGCTATACAGATGGGAAAAAGCAGTTCTTTGTTTTCTATCGTCTTATCGGGGGAAAAAAGATCCGGACACGAAAGTACTATAAGAAAGTAGCTTTGAAAAAGAAGGCTGCTCCTTTCCAGGGTTTTGATATAAATGGTACAACTCTTTATACCATCGAAGGAACTGCCTCAAAATCCGAGATG
>CACXGS010000409.1 GCA_902767195.1 uncultured Lachnospiraceae bacterium
CCTCGCTAACCCGATGTGTTATACATTCGGACGTTTCGTTGATGAGAAGTACAAACCGGCATACTATGATGCCTGTGTAAGTTTTGTACATCCCATCACAGGCCTTTTCCCTCATGCCAATGCCGGTGAGCTTTTCGTATGGCTCGGTATTGCAGAGGGTGTCCAGAAGGCAGGCTTCTCAACAGGCGGTCTTGCCGTTCGTTACTTTATTGCCGGTGTTATAGTTATCTTGATTCGTGGTCTTCTGACAGAGAGGATTTACGCAATGATGACTCGCGGAAATGCATCTAAATAATAGGAGGGCCCCGATATGTATAAAACAATTAAAATTAGCAGAGGTAATACTGGCTGGGGCGGCCCGCTGGTAATCACTCCCACGGAAAAATGTCATACCGTATTAAGCGTAACAGGCGGCGGAATCGATCCGATCTCCCAGAAGATCGCAGAGCTTTCCGGTGCTGAGGCAGTTGACGGATGGAAGACATCCCTGCCGGATGACGAAGTTATGGTTGCAGTTGTTGACTGCGGCGGAACAGCAAGATGTGGTGTGTATCCCAAGAAGGGTATCTACACAGTTAACCTTACACCGGTAGGACAGTCCGGACCTCTTGCTCAGTTCATCACAGAAGATATCTACGTATCTGATGTTAAGCCTGAGTGTATCGAAGTTCTCGGAGAAGCCGGTGAGTATATTGCACCTGAAAAGGTTGCAGCTCCAGTGGGAGCAAATAATGGTCCCAAGACAAAGGCACAGGCTAAGGAAGAGATCGCAGCAGCCAATGAAGGCAAGAGCGAGAACATTGTAACCAGAATCGGTAAAGGTGTAGGTTATGTTGTAGGCCAGTTCTTCCAGGCAGGTCGTGATACCATCGACATGGTAATCAAGAACATCCTTCCTTTCATGGCATTTACATCCACTATCCTTGGTATCATCAGCGCCAGCGGACTTGGTAACCTCATTGCAAAGACCATCGCTCCGTTCTGCTCCACCCTTCCGGGTATGCTGCTGATCTGTCTCATCTGTTCATTACCGTTCCTGTCACCGATCCTTGGACCTGGTGCTGTAATTGCCCAGGTAGTTGGAACCCTGCTTGGCCAGCAGTTCGCAACAGGCGCAATCCCGCCGCAGTACGCTCTTCCGGCTCTGTTCGCTATCGATGGACAGGTCGGCGGTGACTTTGTACCGGTAGGTCTGTCCCTGGGTGAGGCTGAGCCTGAGACCATCGAGTTTGGTGTGCCTGCAGTTCTGTTTTCCAGACTGATCACTGGTCCCGTATCTGTTGTCGTTGCTTTCGTCTTGAGTCTTGGAATGTTCTAAGATACGGGTTGTTCATTAAAGATTAGAGTGAATTCTAAAAAAGGTGGTTACAACTATGAAATATTCATCAGAAATAACTGGTTTCGGACCGGAAGCTTTTGAGTTTCTTGAGCCGGAGCTTGCCCTGAACTTTGTTATCATATTCAATGAGGATGCACCGCCGGAATTGGCAGAACTTGCCATCCTTCACAAGAAGGCCGATGTAATTGCTGATCCGGCAAAGGGCGATATCCTGATGATCGGCGAGAATGTCTACACGATCACAGCAGTCGGCTCTGAAGCACCCCAGACCTTAAGAGAGCTTGGTCACTGTACCTTGGCTTTTGGCGGCGGTGAGGAAGCATTCCGTCCAGGATGTATTATGCTGGATGGACCGATGCTCAGCAAAGACACTGTGAAGGTTGGAGACAGGATCGAAATCTATTAATTTATGAACCTTTCTGCGGAATCGGGGCATCTGGCGGAATCCGTCAGGGTGTCCCGGACAGGCAGATCTACAGGCAGCCTCTCGGAAACATTTTTATGTGTGGGTCCCCGGGAGGCTTGTTTCTTATCTGTATTAAAACAAAAAACTGAATACATATGCCTGAATAAAAACATTGAAACAATGGAATATAAAGCAGGATGGAAAACAACTATTTAAGCATATGTTCTGAACAAAACACTTGATATTTTAAAAATAGCGAGTATAATGAATGACAGAAACAGGATAACAAAGCAATAACAATCATTAATATATTTCAATTTTCTTAGGGAGGAGATCACTATGCTGAACATGAACTGGAAACTGGAACAGAGAGAAAAAGAAGGCAAGATCATCAAGACTGGTA
>CACXGS010000410.1 GCA_902767195.1 uncultured Lachnospiraceae bacterium
GTAGCACCTGCAACAACAGGATCTCCCACTTTCACTTCGTCACCACTTACTGCTAAAACCTGGTCAAATGTATAGGCAGAACCGGCGGGTGCACCAAGTTTCTCAACTCTGATAACGTCTCCTTCGCTTACCTTATACTGTTTACCACCTGTTGCAATAATAGCGTACATATGGCACCTCCTAAATAAATAATCGCCAGCTACGGTGCTGCCAAAAGGGCAGACTTCTACCACGCTGTGCGTCACACAACCATTAATATAGCATCAAAACAATAGGGTGTCAACTATTATTTCTGGTTTATGTCATTTTTGACACGCATCCGGTTGATGGACCGGATCAAAGTCGCCTGAGCCAGGTAGTATTCCTGCATACTGCGCTTCTGGAGGATGGCCTCTCTGGCTTTCTCCTCCTTGCGCCTTGCTCTCTCCATATCGATATCTTCCGGATGCTCAGCCGCCTCCACAAGCAGAAGCACATCGTTATCCTCGATACGCATCATGCCTGCAGCCACAAAAGCGGCCTTTGTCTCCTGCCCGGCCATCCGGTAGAGGAGCTTTCCCGGCACCACCGCCATGACCATGTTTTCATGGCCGGCCAGCACCCCGTAAAACCCGTCCAATGTGGGGATGTTAATCATCTCGGCCTCCCCCTCCAGGAAGATGCCGTTCGCCTCATAGATTCTTAGAGAAAATGTATTCATGATTCTCCTTTACTATGGTTGATCCGGAATCACTGCAGATTCTTTGCCTTTTCTATGGCATCATTAATGGTTCCGACATTATAAAAAGCCTCCTCGGGAAGATCATCATACTCCCCGTTCAGGATACCTTTAAAGCCGCGTATGGTTTCACGCAGGGGAACATATACTCCCTGCATTCCGGTAAATTTCTCCGCGACGAACATAGGCTGGGACAGGAATCTGATAATCTTACGTGCCCTGAATACTACAGCCTGATCTTCATCGGACAGCTCCTCAATACCAAGAATAGCGATAATGTCCTGAAGTTCATTGTATTTCTGAAGACATTCCTGCACTCTACGTGCTGTGTGATAATGCTCTGATCCGACAATATCCTCCTCCAGGATTCTGGATGTAGAATTGAGGGGATCAACCGCCGGATAGATTCCCTGCTCTGCAATACTCCTGGCCAGAACCGTGGTGGCATCCAGATGGGTAAATGTAGTAGCTGGAGCCGGGTCTGTCAGGTCGTCCGCCGGCACATAAACTGCCTGGACCGAGGTGACAGAACCTTCCTTGGTCGAGGTGATTCTCTCCTGAAGAGTTCCCATTTCCTGTGCCAGGGTGGGCTGATAACCTACAGCGGAAGGCATATGTCCCAGAAGTGTGGACACTTCCGAGCCAGCCTGGACAAATCGGAAAATATTATCAATAAAAAGCAGAACGTCCCGCTTCTCAACATCACGGAAATATTCCGCCATGGTAAGACCGGTAAGAGCCACTCTCATACGGACTCCGGGAGATTCGTTCATCTGACCGAAGACCATGGCAGTCTTATCAATGGTTCCGCTTTCTTTCATTTCATTCCAAAGGTCATTTCCCTCACGGCTTCGCTCTCCGACACCGGTAAAGATGGAATAACCGTTATGCTCCATAGCGACATTGTGAATCAGTTCCTGGATCAGAACGGTCTTTCCGACACCGGCTCCGCCGAAGAGGCCGATCTTTCCGCCTCTGGCGTAGGGCTCCAGCAGGTCTATGACCTTAATGCCAGTCTCCAGAATCTCAACTTCCACACTCTGGGCTGCAAAAGAAGGAGCCTGCCGATGGATCTTCCACCGGGGAGTGTCCTCCGGTATATCTTCTCCCCCGTCAATGGGCTGGCCCAGAACATTAAACATCCTGCCGATGGTAGCCTGCCCCACAGGAACCTCAATGTTGGTTCCCGTAGCAGTTACCTTCATTCCTCTGTGCAGACCGTCACTCTGAGAGAGGATAACGCAGCGGGCTTCTGAATGGCCCAGATGCTGAAAGACTTCCATCGTCCTCGTCACACCGTCCAGTTCTACGGTAAGAGCTTCCCGAATTCGGGGAAGCTGACCTTTCTCAAAACTGACATCAATAACAGGCCCCGATATCTGAATGATTGTTCCTGTAATCATCTATCTTCCTCCTCCCTTCTTCGCGCGTTTCTGTGCTTTTGCACCGGCAGACACCTCCGTGATCTCCTGGGTGATGACCGCCTGTCTGACGCTATTATACTCCAACTGCAGATTAGAAAGGATCTCCTGGGCGTTCTGATTGGCGGAATTCATGGCTTTCATCCGGGCATTCTGCTCCGCTGAGAAACTGTCTACCAGCGCCCCGTATATGAATCCGGCAATATATCCGGGCATAAACTGATCCAATACTTCCGTCACGGAAGGATGAAACTTGTAATGGATATCCCGGTGGGTCTTCTCCTCCTCCGGAGTGAGGAATGGTTTCCTCTCAAAAGGCAGTAACTTCATACGCTTGACCGTAGAATTCAACTCATTTTCCATATCACTGTAAATGACACGGATCTCATCCACTCTCTTTTCATTAAACTCCGTCAGCAGTATATGACTGATCTCTCTGGCCCGGTGCATGGTAGGATTCTGGGCAGTATAGAGAAATGACTGTTCAATGGGAATATTATGCTTTTGATAGTAGCGTCTTCCATATTCCCCGACAACATATAGCTTAACGCGCATGTGCTTTTCCATCTCTGCATTGGCCTGACGAATCACATTATAATTGTAGGAACCTGCCAGTCCCTTATCTGCCGTAATAACCAGATAAGCGTAAGTCTCAGCCGGCTTCCTTCCGGTCTCGGGGTAGAAGTATCTGGAATTCACATCCCCCTCAGTCTGAAAAATACGCTTTATCTCATTCTCCTGCATCTCGAAAAAAGGTCTTGTACTGTTCAGGCTCTCTTTGGCATTCTGCAGCTTGGTGGAAGAGATCAGATACATGGCATTGGTAATCTTCTGCGTATTCCTAACGCTATTTATTCGGTTTTTGAGTTCCCTGATAGTAGACATATTCTAATCACTTCTCTTTATTCAACTTCTTCAAATATCTTCGAAGGTAAGCCTTGGAAAGACGGATAATCTTCTCCTTCTGCCGGTCAGTCATAATGCCTGTCTCATCAATCTTGTCACAGAAGTCCTGTCCCCTGTTGTGGAACCAGTCTAAAAGTCCCTGACGGAACTCTGTCAGGCGTGACATAGGAACATCCTGCATAATATGGGCTGTTCCCGCTACCAGGAGAATTACCTGCTCATGAAGAGCATAGGGCTTTCCCTGATTCTGGCGGAGCAGCTGCATCAGGCTTTGTCCGTAAATCAGCCTTTTTCTCGTTGACTCATCCAGATCATTGGAGAACTGGGTAAAGACTTCCATCTCACGATACTGGGCCAGGTCAAGACGAATGCTTCCGGTGGCCTTTTTCATGGCCTGAGTCTGGGCAGCGCCGCCGACACGGGATACCGAAAGACCTACGTTTACAGCAGGCCGCTGGCCTGAGAAAAAGAGATCCGATTCCAGGAAAATCTGTCCGTCCGTAATCGAAATAATATTAGTAGGAATATAGGCGGAAACATCCCCCGCCTGCGTTTCTACGATTGGCAGGGCAGTAAGGCTGCCTCCTCCTCTCTCGTCTGATAATCTGGCCGACCTCTCCAGCAGTCTGGAGTGCAGGTAAAAGACATCGCCCGGATAAGCCTCACGACCCGGGGATCTCTCAAGCAGCAGTGACAGTGCCCTGTAGGCAATGGCATGCTTGGACAGATCATCATAGACGATCAGAACATCTTTTCCCCTGTCCATAAAGTATTCACCCATGGCCGTTCCGGAGTAGGGTGCAATGTATTGTAAGGGAGCCGACTGGCTGGCCGATGCATTGACCACGATGGTATAATCCATAGCTCCGTTCTTTCTCAGTGATTCTACAAGCTGAGCCACGCTGCTGGCCTTCTGGCCGATGGCAACATAAATACAGATCACATCGGTGTTCTTCTGGTTGAGGATGGTGTCCACCGCAATGGATGTCTTACCGGTCTGACGATCACCGATGATCAGCTCTCTCTGTCCTCTTCCAATCGGAAACATGGAATCAATACAGAGAATTCCTGTATTCATGGGGGTATCTACAGCCTGGCGGTCAATAATCTGCGGGGCTGCCGCCTCGATGGGGTAATAGTCTTCCGGTATAACCGAACCTTCTCCGTCAATGGGGGTTCCCAGAGCATCAACAACCCTTCCCAGGAATTCTTCCCCCACAGGAATACCAGCTCTTCTGTGGGTTCTGTGAACCATACTCCCTTCCATAACCGATTCTTCATCAGCAAAGAGGATAATACCCACACTGTCCGGACGGAGCTCCTGTACCATTCCCCTCACTCCGGATTCAAAGAGAACAATCTCACCGTACTCGACACTCTCCAGACCGTCAGCAAAAACGATGCCGTCACCAATCATGGTTACGGTTCCCTCCTCCTCCGGGACAACTTCCAAATTCCATGATTCCACCACATCCTTAAAAAGGGTGATGGTATCTATTCGGTCAGGACTTTCATCATTCTGTATCTTCTTCCGGAGCATCTCTTTAAACTGAGTGATCCGGCCCTTGCGTGTCCAGTCGAAAATCTCATTGTCAACTTTTAATTTGAAACCGGAAGTTATACTATCGTCATTGACCCATACCAGTTTGTAATCTTTATCATATCTGTTTTTAAGAAAAGTCTCAAAACGTTTCCTGTATTGGTCATCCGGAGCTTCACTGGAATACAGATAAGCCTCCGGTCTGTTGTTTAACCCTGTATCCGGCATATCATGAACTCCTTTCAGCATCCTCTAAAAAGGCGTCATAGAAAGTATTGGTATCGCCTTCCAGCATAAGTTTATCGGCCGCAGTAGCCAGGATTTCGGAAATATCGTCTTTAGCGCCATCCACGATCTCCTGACGTTTTTTCTTTGCCTCTTCCTCTGCTTTGCTGATGATCCTGCTGGCTTCTTTTCTGGCATAATCCAGCTCTTCATCTCGCATGGCATAAATCTCTTCTGTGGCCTTTCTTTTCTCCTCGGCGATCTCATCATCCGCCTTATTCATTATCTCCTCGTAATCCATCTTCAGCTTCTCTGCATCCGCCAAAGCTTTTTCCTTCTCCTTGTCGATATCGAGATAATATTTCTTACGGTCGCGCATGAAATCCTTCACCGGCTTATATAAAATAATATACAGGCCTCCAAATAAGAGCACGACATTAAACAGATGAAGAAGGATCTGTACAAAATCTATTCCAAGCGGCATATCTTCGCCTCCCGTCGTCACATTACAAAGATAATCAAAATGGTTACAATCAACGCATAGATAACTACCGTCTCTATGAATACCAGACCCAGCATCATAACGGTCTGAATCTTGGTCATGGCCTCAGGCTGACGGGCCACACCCTCTGCAGATCTGGATACAGCGATACCCATGCCGATACCACCGCCAAGGGCAGCAAAACCGATGGCAATTCCGGCGCCGACTGCCTTGCCGCTCACTCATGAATCCGCTGCAACAATCTCTTCTCCACTCTGTCCGCTTTCATCCTGCTCATTTACAGTCTCGCTTACCTGAGCCGGCGTCTCGGCAGCTCTAAGCTGCATAACTCCGAACAAAACACTGATGCCCATGAATAAAATGAGGACTGCTAACGCAATCGATACCGGTTTAAGATACTTTATCATAATGCTCCTCCTGAGGAAGGCGATGCTTCCTGTTCACTCGTATTAATGATCGGTGTCTGATCATTAGTGTCTTTTTTACGTTTCTTTTTCTTTTCCACTATTTCCGAGACCTCTCCATAATAGAAAGAGGTCAGCATGGTAAGTACATAAGCCTGGATCAGGGCATGCAGCACTGTAAAGAGCACACCCACCAGCACCGGCAGTACAAAACTTAACTGAATATAATAATACACAAGTTCTGTGGTCAGCATACCGGAAAGCAGGGCACCAAACAGACGGAATGTCATAGACAAAGGAAGAGAAAACTCTTTCAGTGACTTGAATATTCCCTTAACTCCGTTGGCCAGAACTCCTCCTCCCACAATAAAAAGATAGGAAAAACATCCCGTTGCAATCGCCCCGTTGATATTAGCAAGGGGGGCGGGAAGAGAAATGGAATGCCCCTGACTGGTCAGGACCTGAAATCCGAACAGCTCAAACATAGTCCCGGTAAATATATAGCTTCCTACGGCAAATATATATGCCCCCAGGGCTTCATTTCTGTGCGGGCTGTTTGATTCTGCCAGGTTCTCAAAGAAACCGACCCAAGTTTCGATGACGATCTGTACTCTGCCGGGTACCCTCTTAAAGCGCGGCAGCAGGATCAGTCGGATGAGCAGGGCAAAGATCAGTAACCCGCCGGTAACAATAAACCCGGAAATCAGGGAAGGATCCACTTCAATCCCGCCCGGTATACGTACCTTGTTCCTGTTGTGAAGTACAGCATCCCGCATCATCTCCTTGACAGTCTCATGCCGGACTGATAATGGCAGCAATACGATGATCAAAGCCAACAATATGGCCAGAACAAGCAGCATAGCTATAATGACTTTTTTTCTTTTCTCCTTGTTCAAAAGACTCACCACCTCCTGTTCTATTCACACCATTATAACACTTTCATTTTATTTTTCAATGTTTATGACCCCCTGAAGCTGTTCTTTCAGAGATTTTCTTCTCTTAGATCTGGTAAGCTCCACCAGCCCCAGAGAAGTGATGTCAATAACGTGGACCGGGACCCGGTCTCCGGCACATTTTCGCCTTAATTCCTCCAGGAGAATCTCCTCCTGACCGGAATCTTTCATGTTCATAAAATCAATCAGGATCATTCCCGACAGATTCCTGAGCCGAAGCTGGGCGGCGATTTCTTCAGCCGCTTCCATATTGAGTCTCAGGAAAAAATCGTCATCCTTTTTCCGGTTTTTGATCACACTGCCGGAATTCACGTCAATCACGGTCAGTGCCTCTGTAGGTTCGATGATCAGGCTTCCGCCATTGTCAAGCCAGACCTTTTTCCCGGTTGCCTTCCCGTAATAGTACTCCATCCGGTAGAGCTTGTAAAGGGGGTATTCATCCTTGTAGAATCGAAGCTTATCTTTTATCTCCCTCTGGTCCGGAAAAGAATAATAATTATTTAACTCTTCATAGATCTCCGGATCATCCGTGATAATCTGATCCAGTTCCTTCCCGGGCAGCTCCCTTCCCAGTGTGATATAGTAAGCCGGCTCCTCATAGAGAAGTGTCCTGGCAGCCGCGCAGGATCCCCTGGTCAGGATGGCATCTTTCTGTCGGATCAGCTCCTTTAGTTCATCCGTCAGAATTCCTTCTTCTTTCCCGGCGGCGTTCGTCCGGGCGATAATTCCATACTCTTTCGACCGACAGCTTTCCAGGATGGACAGGAGGCGTTCCCTCTCCTCTTCATCCCTGATCTTTCTTGAAACGCCGTAACGGTGATCCATCAGGGTCAGCACGAAATATTTCCCTGGGAACGATACATTCCTGTCAGCCACCGGAAGCTTGGTCTTGAGGGCGTCTTTTGTAATCTGGACAAGGATAATGTCCCCGCCTTTAATGGACAGGTTCTCTCCTCCGCCGGACTTGCCCGGTCCGGAAGGCAGTGGCAGATAAGCCTTCTTACCCTGTCCGATCTCCAGAAAAGCTCCGTGGATCCCGTCCGCCACCTTTTCCACTCTGGCCGCGTAAATATTTCCGATCAAAGACTCCCTGTGCCTGGGCTCTGCGTAGAGTTCAACCGGCTTTCCGTCAAGCCAGTAACCGTAGAAGACGGAAGGTCCCTTCCGACAGATGACCAGTTTTCCTTTTCTTATGTCCTTCATCAGCTGCCTCCCGGTTCTATCAGCGGGCTGTCTTCTCCCTCCGGCAAAACAGGCTCCGGCACTTCCCACCCGGCATCACCCAGAGGCCTGAGCTGTCCGTCCATTTCCAGGTAAGTCTCCAGCCGGTGGTAGCAAAAGCCTGCCGGATCATAATCATAGCCAAGATACTCGCAATATGCCTGCATGACTGTGTGGGGCTTGAGGTTCTGGGCGCTGCCCGTCACCGTTTTTAAGAAAATGCTCTCTCCTTCGGTATGGATGTCCAGAATCATGGGGGAGATATCGACAATCTTTTCGGTCCGTTTGGTCTTTTTCAAAACCATAATCTCCTCCTGCATGGCAAACATGCCGGTCCTCTGGAGGAAAGGTTCGGTATAATAATGTCCCGGGCGGATGGATACCAGGTAGTCTGCTGCAGCGGTGACCGCCATGCAGCTCTTCTCCCTGTCATGAATCTGGCGGAACTGGGTCACACTGATCCCCTCGTTCATCACTGCATTCATCCGGGCAAGCATTTCCTCCCCGCTGTAACACCAGTCAAAGGTGATGTCCGCGTATTCTCCCTGGCTGGTCATACCGATACCCAGAGGGGCGGCAAAACTCATGATCTGATGGGGACTCATCCCCTGAGAAAAAGAGACCGGCAGATTCGCTCTCATCATGGCTTTATGAAAATATCTCTGGACGTCCAGATGTCCTATAAAGCGAAGCACACCGGTTTTGGTCCATTTTATTCTTGCTTTCAAGACTGATTCCCCCGATTCTCAAAACATACTCCCCCGCCGAAACGTGCCGCTCCGCAGCCCGCGCAGGCCTGGCGGCAGTTGGGGGTGACGATTCCCTCCATGGCCCGTTTCCACTCATTTTCAAGGAAAGTTCTTGTTACTCCGATATCGATAAAATCCCATGGGAAGACCTCGTCCAGGTCTCTTTCTCTGGTGGTATAAAAATGATAATCCAATCCATTCTTCTCCATGGCATCCATCCATCGGTCATAGTCAAAATATTCGGTCCAGGCATCATAGATCCCGCCTGCCCGGTATACATCGACAATCACAGGGGCAAGACGCCGGTCTCCTCTGGCCAGAATCCCTTCCACCATCGTGGTGTGGGCATCATGCCATTTAAATGAGATAGAACGGTGATTATGCTGTTTCTTAAATTCATCATTGACCAGATGAGCCCTGCGGCTGTATTCCTCCACCTCGCACATGGAAGCCCACTGGAAGGGCGTAAAGGGCTTGGGAATGAAAAAGGAGCAGCTGGCACCCACAGAAACCCGGCCGTGCCGGTATTGCTGATCCATCTGGTAGTAATGCATGGCGATCTTCTCGCAGAGATGTGCAATATCCTTACGGTCTTCTTCATTCTCCGTGGGAAGCCCCATCATAAAGTAAAGCTTGACCTTGCTCCAGCCTCCTTTAAAGGCTTCACCGGCCCCGTGGAGGATATCTTCCTCCGTCAGTCCCTTGTTGATCACATCCCGCAGGCGCTGGCTGCCGGCTTCCGGGGCAAAGGTCATACTGCTCTTTCGTACGTCCTGAACCTTGCTCATCACATCCAGCGAGAAGGCATCGATCCGGAGGGATGGCAGGGAAATGTTAATATTCCTGCTCCGGTAATTATCAATCAGATAGTTGCAGAGCTCGGGAAGCTGACTGTAATCACTGGAAGACAGGGAGCTTAAAGATATCTCTCCATTCCCTGTCAGAGCCAGGGAACGGTCTGCCAGTTCCTCAAGCATCTTCACACTCCGCTCTCTTAAGGGGCGGTAGATCATGCCGGCCTGACAGAAGCGGCAGCCCCGGATGCATCCCCGGAGGATCTCCAGGACACTGCGGTCCTGGGTCACTTTGATGTAGGGAACCAGAGGTTTCTCCGGATAGTAAGTATTGGTCAGATCCATCTGTACCTGCTTAAGAATCCTGGCAGGCACATCCGGATATCTGGGTGTAAATGAGGCAATCCTACCGTCCTCGTGATAACTGACATCATAGAGAGAAGGCACATACATGCCCGGGATCTCTGCTGCCGCCCGGTGGAGGAAATCCTGCCGGCTTCCTCCCGATGCCTTATTCTCCTTATAGAGGTCAATCAGATCATAATAGACCGTCTCCGCCTCTCCGATATAAAAGATATCAAAGAAATCCGCAATGGGCTCCGGATTATAGGTACAGGGTCCGCCACCGATGACGATGGGCGCATTCTCCGGTCTGTCCTTGGCATAAAGGCCGATCCCGGCCAGATCCAGCATCTGAAGAATATTGGTGTAACACATTTCATACTGGATAGTAATTGCCATAAAATCAAAAGCAAACAGCGGGTCCTGACTCTCCAACGCAAAAAGAGGAATCCTTTCTTCCCGCATGACCTGATCCAGATCCAGCCAGGGAGAAAAGACTCTCTCACACCAGATATCTTCCCGCCGATTAAGCATATCGTAAATAATCTGCATGCCGAGATGAGACATGCCGATCTCATAGACGTCCGGAAAACACATGGCAAAACGGACCTTATCTTCCGGGTCTTTCCTTACGATATTTACCTCATGGCCAATATATCGAACCGGCTTCTCGATCTTCAGTAAAACTTCATCACTTAAAGCCAGATAATCATCATTTTCCTTACTGTTATCTGATAAAATAACATCTACGTTCAACGTTTTATTCTGCATTCATACTCCTTATAACACGGATATCCCGTCAGCAATTCTGATCAGGCAATCCCGAAGCTCTGCTTCTGTATGGACTTCTGCGTCCGGAGGGTTGCCCCCCGCCGGAACAGGCCGTTCTCTCCGGTTCATCCAGACACATTTCCATTCTGCACCCAGCGCTCCTGCAATATCCCGGTCATAGTTGTCACCTACATACACCATCTCATCCGGCGAAGCTCCTGTCCTTTCCTGAGCCAGAATAAAGATCTCTTTCTCCGGCTTGCAGCAATCCGCTTCTCCCGAGATGATCATATGCTCCGGACGGATCCATCTTGCCAGACCCAGGGAATCTATTTTCCTTCTCTGGTGATCGGTTGTTCCGTTCGTGATGATTCCCAGACCTGTTTTGGCACTGCACTCTTCAAGCATGGCATAAAGCTCGTCAGACAGTGAAATGTGATATAGATGGTCATAATAACAGATGCGGAAGCGTTCCGCATCCGTCGGATCTATCTCCTGCCCGTAGTCAGCCATGGCATGAATCAGACGATAATTGACCGATTCTTCGGGAGTGATGATCCCGGCCTGAATCTGCTCAAACACCTTCTCGGTATATACACAATTCCTCCGGTATAAAGCCTCCGTATCCATATCCTTCCTGTCCGGAAAGATCTCCTGGAAAGCCCGGGCAAAAGGCTGGCACTGATCATATAAAGTATCATCGATGTCAAAAAAGATCCATTTTATCATTCAGTCAATCCTTTCAGGGTCAGCACCTTCTCCCTCCCTTAGAGGAGAAAGTTACATCCCATCTGTTGTAGTTCCCAGTACAGGCTGGTTATGATCAAAGAGGCAGATATTAATCTCCATGAGATTGTAGACCCCGTGGATAATATAATATTGGACGATCAGATCTGAAATACTGCTGGGTGAGAGGGCGTATCCGGCTCTGGAAAGCAGGTCCTGTGTCTCGGGAAGAGAAAGCTCCATAGCAACCGCAAAAGCCAGAACAGTATTCTTCTTAGGCGTGTAATTGCTATTGCTCTTGATCTTGGAGAAAACCTTCCTGCTTACATTGGCCTTCTTATATACCGATACGTCGTCAAGCCCCTTCTCATCAATATAATTAAAGAGGGTCTCAGCAAAGTTCTTTCCGGGCTTCTTAATGATATTCTCCAGCTTGTCGGACATAGAGAATCCCGAGTAGGACTCCTTCGCTGACGGACGCGGCGCAAAAGAGGGCCTGCTTCCGTAAAACGCTTCTTTGCGGCGATTCCCACCGGCTCCCGGCCGTAAAGAATCTTCCCGCAAAGAATCTTCCCTATGAGCTATGTGGTCCTCATAGGCCTCATCAATCTCTTCATAGCTGGCAAGTACATAATGGTCATCGATGTAGGCATCCACATGTTGAAAAAGCCTGCCGGACAACTCCACCGCTTTCCTGTCATAGACTACCAGGTATACCGTCATCTCTGATGTAAGGAGGAAACGGTTGACTTCTGACAGGGCAATGGTAAGGGCCTCATCCTTGGGAAATTGATAATTGCCCGATGAGATCAAAGGGAAAGCGACGCTCTGACATTTCAGCCCTTCGGCCAGTTCCAGAGAAGA
>CACXGS010000411.1 GCA_902767195.1 uncultured Lachnospiraceae bacterium
CCTATCAATCTCCGGCACCAAAAGAGCCGGGGACTGTATGTTTGATCGATACGGCAGATAACAATAGACTGATTGAGATAGGAACCACTCATTCCTGGAATGTCCAGCAAGGCTGTATGGCACAATGGCTGGGGCCGGATTATCATGACAGGATGATATATAATGATTTCCGCAATGGTCATTATTGCTCTGTCATTTATAATGTTGTTATGATGAAAGAGGAGCAGGTTCTGCCGGTTCCTGTTTATGATGCAGCAAGAGACGGTTCATTCGGATTGTGTTTGGATTTCAATCGTCTTCACCGTATGCGCCCGGGGTATGGCTACTCTAACCAGCCGGATAAAACAAAGGGAAAGTTATGTCCGGACCAGACCTGTATCTGGAAAGTGGACCTGAAAACAGGAGAAGTTTCAAAACTCTTCAAATACACTGATTTTGCCAATTTTGAGCCTGATGACTCCATGAATCATGCGGAACATAAGGTGAATCATCTGATGATCAGCCCCAATGGAAAGAGATTTATGGTTCTTCATCGCTGGTTTGATAAAGGACGAAAGCATACAAGACTTGTTACTGTGAATATTGATAAAACAGAAATGTACAACCTGTCAGATGATGTATTTGTCTCCCACTGTTACTGGAAAAATGATGAGGAGATCTTGTCTTTTCTGAGGAAGAAGGAAACGGGGGATCATTATTATCTCATGAAGGACAAGACGCAGGAATATACGATGCTTTGGCCTGAATTGAATACTGACGGTCATTGCAGTTATAGTCCCGATGGCAAATACATTATTACGGATACGTATCCGAACCGGAAAAGAATTGCCTCAGTGTATCTGTGCACAGAAGAAGATAACAGAAGCAGAAGAATCGCAAGAGTGTACAGTCCCTTCAGATATGATAATGACTGCAGATGCGATCTGCATCCCAGGTGGAACAGAGCAGGGAATAAAATCTGTATCGATTCCGTACATGAAGGGAAGAGGGGATTATATGTAATCAATCTACCTATAGTTGAAGATCAGGATACTTCCATTCCCCGCATTATCCATAGTGTCTGGGTAGGGCATGGCGAGAAATCTGCGATTGTAAAGCAGAGTGAAGAAAGCTGGCATCTTTTTTGCAAAGACTATCAGTTTATTGAGTGGAATGAAGACAATTTTGATATAGAGAATTGTGATGTTTTATATGTAAAAGAGGCATATGATAAAAAACGGTGGGCCTTTGTTTCTGACTATATACGTTTAAAGGCTCTTTATGAATATGGCGGAATCTATCTGGATTCTGACATGGAACTTTATAAAAGTCTTGAGCCGTTTTTGTCATATGATGGTTTTGTAGGTGCTGAAAGCCGTCATACGATTTCCGCTGGTGTAATTGGTGTACGTCCGAAAGCACAATGGATCGAAGATCTTCTTTTTGAATATGAAAAGATCAGTTTTATTAAAGAGAATGGAGACCTGGACATTCTTCCAATCACGAAAAGATTTCAAAGATATTTTGAGAACAGATACGGATATAAATGGGCTGATAAAAACCAGGAAGTTGAACCCGGGCTTATTGTCCTGTCAACGGATTATTTCGCGCCTCTGAACTGTTTTACGGGAAAACTGACCATAACGGATCATACTACGGGTTTTCACCATGGTGACAACTCCTGGAAAAGCAGAAAAGATAAGATTAAGAAGAAAGCCATGCAGTTTGGCACAAGGATTATTGGAGAAGATAATCGGGCAAGATTAGTCGCTTTGAAATCCAGAAGATTATGAACGATTATTTTTTGTTTTTTAGAACTCTTTTATTTTACATAGCAGTTATGATATTATATTATTAGTCAAAGAATTTCTAACATATCTGTTTACATATTGATTTACATAGAGTGGTTAATTTGGATTTTTTAAATAACGAAATCCATCATTGCCAGATGATGACTGTTTATAGATCTTTATTATTCAAACTAGAAATGGAGAAGTGTTTATGAAAGGAATTATTCTTGCAGCGGGAAAGGGAACCCGTCTTTATCCTATTACAAAGCCGGTATGCAAACCATTGCTTCCAGTTTATGACAAGCCATTAATCTACTATTCGGTCAGTACTTTAATGCGGGCCAATATCCGGGATATACTGATCATTCATGCACCGGGAGACCGGGAGGCTTTTGAGCATCTTCTCGGAGACGGAAAGAGTCTCGGCCTGTCTATCACATACAAAGCACAGGAGGTACAGAGAGGTATCGCCGATGCCTTTATCATTGGCGCCGATTTTATCGGTGATGATTCAGTCTGCCTGATGCTGGGTGATAATATTTTTTACGGACCTTTATTCCGCCATAAACTGAGAACGATTGTAAAGAATTTTGAAAATGCGGTCATTTTCGGTTACTATGTGACAGATCCGAGAGCTTTTGGTGTGGTTGAATTTGATGAACATGGCAAGGCTCTCTCCATCGAAGAGAAACCGAAACATCCCAAGTCCAACTATATCGTACCAGGTCTCTACTTCTATGATAATAGAGTTATCGAGATTGCAAAGAATCTTGAACCTTCTGCCCGGGGTGAGCTGGAGATTACTTCTGTAAACAATGCTTATCTTCAGGAAGGGGCTCTCCGGGTAGAACCATTGGGAAGTGAGTATACTTGGTTTGACGCCGGTAATGCTGACAGTCTCTATGAGGCGGCGGGAGCTATCCGTACAGCCCAGCGAAGTGGAAAACTGATTGGCTGTCCGGAAGAACAGGCATTAAAGAATCACTGGATTACTGTGGATCAGCTTCGTGAGACAGCTGTTGAGATGGAAAAGACCAAATACGGCAAATACCTGTTTGGTCTGATCAGTGAAATAGAGAATGAGGACTGATACGGAAGATTCAATTAATCCTACTATCTTTCTTCTATGGAAATGTATGGTATAACTCCAAAAAGAAATCATCCTGTCTTTGAGGAGAAACTGGGATATCCGGGTTTAAAACCTGATATTGATGCTTGAAATAATAGTATCTTGTTGTAGAATATTAAATATACTACCTCTAAGCATAATGGGCTATGTGGTTAAGATGACAGAATATTTGAGCAGCTATAAGGTATTAACTTCCATGCACCAATAAAGGGGATACAAATGAAAAACATTTCAAAGGGACATATTTATGTGGCAGCTCACGAGGTTTTAGAGCTGCCACATCGTGGTTTATACAGACCCATTCTTGTGGGAGCTTCTTCCCTGTCACCTGGGACAGATCTTCCTGATTATTATTTCAGGGATGATACAGGAGATCATATATCAGATCATAATGGTTGTCTGTCTGAGTTGACAGGCCTATACTGGGCCTGGAAAAACGGGGCTGATGAGTGGGTGGGTATGGTTCACTACCGACGTTTCTTTACCTGCCGCGGTTTTCTCAGAGTTTGTCTCAGAAGAGACAGAGTTGAGAATTTACTGACTGAGGACCAGGTATTGGGCTTTATGGAAGATTATGATTTGATTCTGCCGAAAAAGAGGTATTATCTGATTGAGACTCTTTATTCCCACTACAGTCATACTTTTGATTGCCGGCATCTGGATACTGCCAGGGAGATTATTGGTGAGTTCTGTCCCGGATATCTTCCCTCTTTTGATCGGGTAATGAAGATGCGCAGCGGCCACATGTTCAATATGGCAATTATGAAGAGGAGCATTCTGGACAGCTATTGTTCCTGGCTTTTTCCGATTCTTCTGGAATTGGAGAGGCGGGAGACCAGGAAGGATATGGATGCTTTCCAGAAAAGATTCGGCGGCAGAGTTGGGGAGCGTTTGCTCAATGTCTGGCTTTATTATCAGATTCAGAGAGGGCTGCTGGAAAAAAAGAGAATCTGTCATCTTCCGGTAATGAGGACTGATCGGGTCCATTGGATCCGGAAAATCTCCGCCTTCTTGATGGCCCGCTTTTTTCACAGATCCTATAGGAGGAGTTGGTAATGACCAAAGGACAGGCATATGGATATGGGAAGCATCACTCCAAAGACGCTGTATTCGATGAGACTTTGAATCAAAAACGATCCGGCAGCAGTGATTTTGGGAAAAGGCCCGGCCTGCCCTTGATTTCTGTCATTATTACGATTTATAATGTGGCTCCCTTTCTTGGCCGCTGTCTGGATTCTGTCCAGGGACAGACCTACCCCAACCTGGAAATCCTTTTGATCGATGATGGATCAACCGATGCTTCCGGGGATATTTGCAGGAGTCGAGGGTCCAAAGATACTCGGATCCGTTATTATTATAAAAACCATGGCGGTGTTTCTGATGCACGTAATTACGGCCTGGCCCGAGCGGAAGGAGCTTACCTTGCTTTTGTCGATTCTGATGATTATGTCGCTTTGGATTATGTGGAATATCTTTTCCGACTGATCCGGTTATCTGCAGGTGGTCAGTTTGACATGGCTATGTGTGCACTGCAAATCTGCTACAGCAGCAACGGGTACTGCCATAGTTCCGGCAATGGAAGGGTAGAGATCCTTTCCGGAAAAGCCTGTATTGAAAGGATGTGCTATGGCGGCCGGGTGGATACCTGTGTCTATGCCAAGCTATATCCGGCTTCCTTATTTGAAGGAATAAAGTATCCGAAGGGGCGGATTTTTGAGGATATGGGTGTTACATTTCAGCTTTTTGACCGCTGTAATCAGGTTATCTGCGGCTGGATTCCCAAGTATTATTATGTCCTCCGCAGGGATTCCATTGTGACATCTGCCTATTCCCCGGCAAAACTGGACCTGCTTGTGATGACAGACCAGATGGCAG
>CACXGS010000412.1 GCA_902767195.1 uncultured Lachnospiraceae bacterium
CGGCACAAATGAGCTTTCTGGCGGTCTGCCAGATAGGTGCGGCAGAAACGGCTCTCCAGCGCGTTGCTGTCCTCTTCCCCTTCCTCCATCCAGGCCATGAAAATCTTGGTAGGCCGAATCCCGGTGAGCATTCCCCAGGGCAGTTCTTTTCCCGTGTAGTCCTGAAACAGCCGGTAAAGAAAACGGCAGACTTCGTTGCGGCAATGTTCATGGTCTCTGTAGTTACAGACAGCCTGACCGGATGATGCGTGTTCCGGATGAAGCAATGACCGGCAGCTTCCGGTCACCCTGTCTTCCAGATAATGGAATTCCATCAGGATGGATTCTCTGCTGTCATCATGAGCAGGCAGACGGTCCCTGTCTTCCTCTGTGATCTCCATGATCTTTTCTCCGGAAAAAAAAGCCAGGGCGATTGCTCTGATATCATAATCGTATTCCCGGCTATTTTGAATCAAATATATCATTGCTACCTCTCCACAAAGGGATTGGTCATCCTCTCCTGTCCGATGGTGGTCTCCGGTCCGTGACCCGGGAAGACATGGGTCTCATCGGGGAGCTTCATCAAAATATCATTCAGCGAGTGGAGAAGAACCGTGGTATCTCCCGTTGGGAAATCAGATCTTCCGATACTCCCGGCAAACAGGGTGTCTCCGCTGAACAGCCAGCCCTCTTCCTGGAAATAATAGCAGCAGCTTCCCAGCGTATGACCGGGCGTATAGATACATTGACATTTGTGAGCCGATGTAACCTCAAAAATCTGCCGGTCGTTAATCATCATGTTCGCGTGGGTGGTATATGGATTCCCAAACATATCGCTCAGATTATAGTGGGCAACCATCAGCACCTCCTGCTCCGGCTTGGCAGCATATACGCGAAGCTTCCAGGGGTCGTAATGTTCCCTGAGTCCCTCAAGGCCGCCGATATGATCATGATGGCCATGGGTGAGCAGTACACAATCCAGGGAATAGCCGCCCTCCTCCAGATAGTGGATCAGCTCTTTCGGGCTTCCTGCCGGATCGATAATAACGGCTTCCTTAATCTCATCGTCCATCAAAATATAAGTATTGGTATCAATCGGCCCTAACTGGGCGCAAGCGATCTTCAGTGTTCCCATGATAACCTCCCTCTTATCATCCGGCGGTCCTCTCCACCGCGAAGACACTCTCTATGTTCTTTAACTTTGCTATGATATGGCCAAGCTGCTCCACTCCCTTTGTCTCAAAGGACAGGCGAATGGTCGCTGTATTACGTTTATTCACCCTGGTCTCCAGTGACTTGATATCAATCTGGAGTTCCATAAATGCCTTGGAAATGTCCAGAAGGACTCCGGTCCGGTTATTGGCGTAAATACATACTTCGGTAAGGTAGAGCTCGCCTCCGTCCTCTACCATCGGCGTCTCCCACTCTGCTTCGATCAGCCTGGTTCGCTCTTCTTCCGGCATGTTGAGGACATTTACACAATCCTTTCGATGGATGGAAACTCCCCGTCCCCGGGTGACGAATCCAACAATCTCATCACCGGGCACCGGACTGCAGCACTTGGAAAAGCGGACGGATACATCGTGGATTCCCTTGACCGTGATGCCGGATCTGCTGCGGATCTTAGCAGGAACTTTCTCCTTGCTCTTCTCGCGGATCTCAGCAATGGCTTCCTCATCGGTCATAGACCTTCTGTGATCCTTCTCATATTCCTCCACCAGCTTGTTGACAACCTGGCCTTCCTTCAGGCCTCCGTGTCCGATGGCTGCAAGAACAGAATCCCAGGTCTTCAGTCCATATTTCTTCAAACAGATCTTCTGGTATTCGGGCTTCATGTAATCGGAAAGATTAATGCCTTTACTCTTGCAGAAATTGTTGATCAGATCCTTACCTTTGGCTATATTCTCCTCTTTAAACTGGCTCTTGAACCACTGGTTGATCTTGGTTCTGGCCTGAGGACTCTTGACAATCGAAAGCCAGTCCCGGCTGGGTCCGCTGGAATTCTGTGATGTGATTACGGACACCCGGTCTCCGGACTGAAGGGTATAATTAATGGGAACCTGCCTTCCGTTGACTCTGGCTCCTACCATATGATTCCCCACCTGGGTATGGATCAGATAGGCGAAATCAATCGGCGTAGACCCTGCAGGAAGTGCTTTCACATCTCCCTGTGGAGTAAAACAGTATACTTTCTCGGCAAAGAGATCCAGGTCTGTCTTCAGGGCAGCCAGGAACTCCTTGTTATCTGACATATCCTGCTGCCATTCCAGAATCTGCCTGAGCCAGGAAAGCTTCTCTTCTTCTTTGTTGATGCTGCCGCCGCCTTCCTTATACTTCCAGTGGGCGGCAATACCATATTCGGCGATCCGGTGCATCTCGAAGGTCCGGATCTGTATCTCAAAAGGCAGCCCGTGGGAACCGATCAGTGTAGTGTGCAGGGACTGATACATGTTCTCCTTGGGCATGGCAATGTAATCCTTAAATCTTCCGGGAATGGGTGTATACATTTCATGAATCACGCCCAGAACAGCATAACAGTCCTTGACGGTCTCCACCTTTACCCGGATGGCAAAAATATCGTAGATCTGATCCATGGTCTTATTCTGGTTGCGCATCTTCTTGTAGATACTGAACAGATGCTTAACCCGGCCACTGATCTCTGCCTCGATCCCTGCCTCCCGGATATGTTCAGCCACGTCTTCCCCAATCGACTGGATGAACTTCTCCCGGTTCTCTTTCTTCTCCTCCAGCTGGGTACTCAAATCTTCGTATACTTCCGGTTCCAGATACTTAAGAGCCAGATCATCCAGCTCCACCTTGATCTTGGAAATACCCAGACGATGTGCGATAGGAGCATAGATGTCCATGGTCTCCCTGGACTTCTCCTTCTGCTTCGCCGGACTCATGTACTGCAGGGTACGCATATTGTGCAGGCGGTCGGCCAGCTTAATAAGGATCACCCGAATATCCTTGGCCATGGCCAGGAACATCTTTCTCAGGTTTTCCGCCTGGATATCCATCTTATCCTGGGAATAGTCCATCTGACCCAGCTTGGTCACACCATTGACAATCAGGGCTACTTCGCGGCCAAATTCCGCTTCCAGCTCCTCCAGGGTACATATGGTATCCTCCACCACATCATGAAGAAGTCCGGAGACGATGGTCTCCTTGTCAAGCTCCAGCTCCGCCAGAGTGATGGCAACGCACAGAGGGTGGATGATATAAGGCTCTCCGGACTTGCGGAACTGTCCCTTATGGGCATTGTCCGCCAGATGGTAAGCCTTCTCCACCATGGACAGATCGGTAGAGGGGTGGTACTCCTGAATCGTACTGACCAGCTTGTCGTACAGCTCGCGGGGATCCGTGAAGTCTGCAGGCTTACTGATATCCCGCTCTGTTCTTTTCATTTTCATTTGTAATTCGTTCACAGATCTCACCCTCTCTCCATTGGTTTCTCTTTTGTTCTTCTGCCTGCCTTGGGACATTTCTCCCACAGACAAACAGTCTATAGCGGTAATTGTACACCAAAACCCGACTTCATGTAAAGTCTATTTGTATTCGCTTTTCTTAGACTCACAATAAGCACACCGGTAGATCCGGTTCTCCTCATCCGTCAGCAGGAAAATCTGATCCAGGCTGTCTTCCGAAGAGGTGATGCACCTGGGATTCTTACAGCGAATGATATTCACCAGCCTTTTGGGCAGAGCCAGATGCTCCTTGCGCACGATTTTGGAATCCTTAATGTAGCACACGGTTATACCCGGATCAATATATCCCAGTACATCCAGATTTACGTCAAATTCATCGGCGATCTTCAGAATGTCTTTTTTGCCCATCTTATTGCTGGGGACATTCTTCAGGATGGCTACGCTGCAGTCCAGATTATCCAGTCCCAGATAATTATAGACATGCATGCTCTTTCCTGCTTTGATATGATCCAGAACGATTCCGTTTTTAATACTGTCAATCTTCATTGATATCCACCTCCAGCAATGAAAGGATCAGGGCCATTCTGATATATTTTCCATAGAGGGTCTGTTTAAAATAACATGCCCTGGGGTCATTATCCACCTTCGTTGAAATCTCATTGACACGGGGAAGGGGATGCATGATACACAAATCTTCCTTGGCTGTGACCAGTTTCTTTTCATCCAGGATGAAACTGTCTTTCAACCGGATATAATCTGCCTCATTAAAGAAACGTTCTCTCTGGACTCTGGTCATGTAGAGAATATCAAGCTCCGGCATGACTTCTTCCATAGTGCGGACTTCCCGGTAAGTAATGTTATTTTTTTCGAAAACATCCCGGACAATGTATTCGGGAAGGCGCAGCTCCTGTGGAGATATCATAATAAAATGAATATTCTCATAGCGGGACATGGCCTTGATCAGGGAATGCACGGTCCGGCCGAACTTCAGGTCGCCGCACAGACCGATGGTCAGGTCATTAAGACGTCCTTTCTCCCGGTGAATCGTCAGCAGGTCTGTCAGGGTCTGGGTCGGGTGATTATGACCGCCGTCCCCGGCATTGATCACAGGAACCGAGGCGTGAAAAGAGGCTGCCAGAGGAGCACCTTCTTTGGGATGGCGCATGGCGATAATGTCTGCGTATCCCGATATAACCCGGACGGTATCCCCAACACTCTCCCCCTTTGCTGCGGAAGAGGAGTCCGCAGAGGAAAAGCCCAGGACACTTCCGCCAAGTTCCAGCATAGCCGCCTCAAAACTCAGTCTTGTTCTGGTAGATGGTTCAAAAAACAGGGTGGCAAGCTTCTTGTACTTACAGGCTTCCCGATATTTGTCCCCGTTCAGGATAATATCATCCGCTGTCTCAAGCAGCTCGCTGATCTCTTCCACTGAGAGGTCCATAGGGTCAATCAAATGTCTCATCGTGATCTCCTCCGTTCTTCTTAACTGCCATTCCTTTTTCGATCATCATTACAGGGCGATAGGACAATTTGGCCTGTCTGAGGCCCTCTTCTCCCGCATCGTCCTCCCGGTTTATATATGTGAAATGCCTGGCCTCATGCTCTAAAAACTGCTGGTTGATAATAGCATAGGCTCCCGGCACATCAGAGAACGCTTTCTCAATATGTACTACAAATGTGTCACTGTTTAAGGGCTCACCGATGGTGAAGGCAACAACCCGTCCTCCGGTCCGGATCAGTCCGCCTTTCTGTTCGAGGTATTCCATGTTCAGAAGATAATTTCTGGCTACGCAGGATTCCGAATATTTCTCAAAGTCTTCTTCCACACTATTGATCTTCTTCCACTCGTATAGCATCTCCAGGCATTCCTGGCGGTTATCATCAGTAATGGGTTCATAAGACCAGTCGGGGCAGGCCCGCTTAAACTTATTCACATGATTCTTCTTTCCGTGGTACTGCCTTCCGCTTAAACGAATCAGTTTCTCCGCGAGATAGATATAGTCCTCTATATCCCGGTTGTAGTACACCTGGTACTGGTTCGGCCGATTCCTCTCCAGCCATAATTCATTGTCTTTCGAGACACAGAACAGGCGCACCTGCAGGTCTCTCTCCAGGCAGTATTCCTCGATGGAGACCAGGGCTTTCTCCGGATCACCAGTCCCAATCGGGAAATAAAATCCGGAAAATCCTTCTTCATTCTCACACTTAATCAGGAGCATGCCTTCTTCCTGTGTCCATGTCATTCCGTAATAGTCTCTCCAAAGATACAAGGTAGAAAAGCACATATCACAGTTTCGTGAGTCAATCTCGATAAAATACCGGTCAAACACATCTTTATCTTCCGCCCTGATCGGGTGAAATTCCATAATCACAACCTCTTTCTGTATTTTCATAGGAAAACCACGGATCTACATACTTATGATGTTGATCCATGGTTTCCGGGTTCTTCTATAATAATTGTTCAAGAGTCCGGCGTACAGCTAAAATAAAGTCTTCGCTGCTCACCTTTTTCGGGTTCTCCAGCCTGGTGATCAGGGCCAGGTCTCCTGTCATGACACCACTCTCGATGGTATCGATCGTGGCCTTCTCCAGCTTGTCCGCAAAGGAAACGAGTTCGTCAATACCGTCCAGTTTGCCTCGCTTTCTGAGGGCGCCGGTCCACGCAAAGATCGTTGCCACAGAATTGGTCGACGTCTCTTCTCCCTTTAAATGCTTATAGTAGTGCCTCTGTACGGTGCCGTGGGCTGCTTCATATTCGGTAGTCCCGTCAGGTGCCACCAGGACAGATGTCATCATGGCCAGGGATCCGAAAGCTGTCGCTACCATATCACTCATGACATCACCGTCATAGTTCTTGCATGCCCAGATATAACCGCCTTCCGAACGGATCACACGGGCAACGGCGTCATCGATCAGCGTATAGAAATACTCAATACCCTCTGCATCGAACTTCTCTTTGTACTCTGCGTCAAAAATCTCCTGGAAAATGTCCTTAAATGTGTGATCATATTTCTTGGAGATGGTATCCTTGGTGGCAAACCAGAGATCCTGCCGGGTCTCTAAGGCATAGTTAAAGCAGGACCTTGCGAAACTCTTAATGGAAGAATCCAGATTATGCATACCCTGAACAATACCCGGACCGTCAAAATCATGAATGAGTTCCCTGGTCTCATTCCCCTCTGCATCTGTATAGACAATCTCGGCCTTCCCTGCTGCAGGAATCACCATTTCCGATGCCTTATACACGTCACCGTAGGCATGTCTTGCGATAGTGATCGGCTTCTTCCAGGTCCGGACTGTGGGTTCAATCCCTTTTACGATAATGGGAGCGCGGAATACTGTTCCGTCAAGGATAGCACGGATGGTCCCGTTGGGACTTTTATACATTTCCTTTAAGTCGTATTCTTCAACACGGGCCGCATTGGGTGTGATGGTGGCACATTTCACCGCAACTCCATACTTTCTTGTGGCATGAGCCGCATCAATTGTTACCTGATCGTCCGTCTCGTCCCGGTACTTCAGTCCGAGATCATAATACTCTGTCTTCAGGTCAATAAAGGGAAGCAGGAGCTGGTCCTTGATCATCTGCCAGAGAATCCTGGTCATCTCATCCCCATCCATTTCAACCAGAGGTGTTGTCATCTTAATTTTATCCATGGTATTAACTCCTTTCGCTTCTTAATCCCCATTATACATTATAAAGGCGCTTACTTGCAAATATCGAATCATTTCTTCCAGTCGCCGGTGTCCAGCACGATGGTAAAGGGACCCTGATTCACCAGAGAGACATCCATCACTGCCCCGAATTCGCCGTGACTTACCTTACGGACGATCTTCCGGCAGGCACGGATGAAATCTTCATACATTGCCTCTGCTTTCTCCGGGTTCCCTGCTTTAAAGAAGCTGGGTCTTCTCCCCTTCCGGCAGTCGGCCAGAAGAGTGAACTGGGAGACGACCAGCATCTCACCGTCTACATCTAAAAGAGACAGGTTGGTCTTACCCTCGCTGTCCTGAAAGATACGAAGCTCCGTCACTTTTCGGACCAGCATGTCCAGTTCTTTGTCTGTGTCTTCTTCTGCTACTCCCAGGAAAACCAAAAGCCCCGGACCGATGGCTCCCACAGTCTTTTTGTCCACCGCGACCTCTGCCCCGGATACTCTCTGTATTACCGCTCTCATGTTCTCTCTCTTTCTTTGCTGTATCAAAATTTACTCCCTCCTTAAAAAGGAGGGAGTTACTATTCGTTCTATCCGATCACATCCTGCATATCGTAGAGACCTGCAGGTTTATCGGCCAGATATCTGGCTGCAGCGATGGCACCTTTTCCGAAAATGGCTCTGGAATAGGCGGTATGTCTGAACTCTACCACTTCATCCGTACCGGCAAAGATCACATCGTGCTGGCCGACAATCGTACCTCCGCGGACCGCGGAAATACCAATCTCGTTATCCGGTCTCTTCATTCTTCTCTCAGACCGGTCAAAAGCATATTCATAAGCGCCGCCTGCTGCTTCATTGGCTGCGTCTGCAAGGGCCAGTGCTGTTCCGGAAGGAGCATCCAGCTTTCTGCGATGGTGCTTCTCCACAATATCAATATCAAAACCGGCCTGTCCCAGAATCTCTGTGGCTGTCTTTACCAGCTTGAGCAGCGTATTTACTCCCAGTGACATATTGGCAGAACGAAGGATCGCAACCGACTGACTGCACTCATTCAGACGGGCAATCTGGTCCTGACTGAGTCCTGTGGTGCATTCCACCAGGGGAACCCGGTGATTGACAGCATAATCAAGAACTCCGTCTACTGCCGGTGCAATCGAAAAATCTACGATAACATCGCTATCAACATCGCAGGTATCCATGGATGTAAACACCGGAAATCCTTCCTTACCGTCAGAAGCAGCATCTACTCCCGCTGCAATCTCCACGTCTTCTGTATCAGAAACAAGATTCCGGATCACATGACCCATATGACCGTTACAGCCAACCAAAAGCATCTTTATCATCACACTATCCTCCAGATCATCTTCAATGTCTTCCATCCTGCTGCTTCCCTACTGCTTCAGGATTCCTCTTTCGATCATGGCTCTTCTGAGGCGTTCTGCATGCTCCGGCTCCATCTCTGTCAGAGGCCGTCTGAGCTGAGGTCCGCAGAATCCCATAAACTCAAGAGCCTTCTTCACCGGAATCGGGTTCACTTCGCAGAAAAGAGCATTGATCAGTTCCGTGAACTCAATCTGCATTTTTCTTGCCTTCTCCACATTCCCCGCAAAGAACTCTGCACACATGTTGTGGGTCTCTTCCGGAGCAATATTGGAAAGAACAGAAATCACACCTTTTGCTCCAATGGAAAGAAGGGGTACAACAA
>CACXGS010000413.1 GCA_902767195.1 uncultured Lachnospiraceae bacterium
TTATACTATGAAGAAGACCAAAAGTCTTCCTACAATTAACTCCATCAAAAAAATGGTTGACAAAGTATAGTCATATAGATTATTATATTGATAGTTAGTTAATGCTAACTACAATATTTAACAACACTTTCTCTTTTTTTAGTCCTATGGTTAGCATATGCTAATTTCTTCAGCAAAGGAGACTTTGGTGCAGATATGAATCAGGAGATACGGGAACTTTTCTGTCAGATAGACCATCAAAACATGTCCAGCCGCATCGCATTTCAATGTGCCCCGGTGATCGCCGGGCTTAAGGTTTCCAACCTTTTGACAACACCCTCCACAGAAGATGCCATTGTGAAAAAAGAGCTGGCGGGCACCGGCTTAAGCTGCATGAAACTGGCCGAAGACAGAGGAAGGTCAACTTTTATCGTATATCGCAAAAAAGAGCTTGAAGAATGGCTCCTGGAAAGGAGCAATCAGCTTTATCTCAAGGAATCAGGGCTTGCCGGACGCTGCCTTGACGGGGTCCTTACTAAGGTCAGAATCCGGTATCAGCTCTATGTAGAAAAAGAAGGGCAATACCCCCATGAGATTGGTATTCTGCTTGGGTATCCAATGGAAGACGTCAAAGGATTTGTGGTTAATAAAGGGAGGAATTGTCTGGGTTCCGGTTACTGGAAGATATACAGTAATCCGGTTGAAAAGAAGAAGCTCTTTCGAGAATTCGATAATGCTCGTATTCGGATCATGGAGCTGCTTTTGACGGGAATCGGATTGAACGCCCTGATTCGTAAAGCAGCTCCTGCATTTGCAGAGACCCCTGCCGCATAAGAATTATTTTGATCAGAACAAATAGGAGGATATGATCATGAGTAAAATCAGTGTAGTATATTGGTCAGGAACAGGAAATACACGCGCAATGGCTGAAGCTGTTGGTGATGGAATCACTAAAGCCGGAAAAGAAGCAGATGTCGTGGAAGTTTCTTCCGCCTCATTAGACGATCTCTCCGCGCAGAAAGCTTTTGCATTGGGATGTCCGGCTATGGGCGCAGAGGTCCTGGAAGAACTGGAATTTGACCCGTTTATTACAGACGTAGAGGGAATTGCCAGCGGGAAGACCATCCTTCTCTTTGGTTCCTACGGATGGGGCGATGGCCAGTGGATGAGAGACTGGGAAGAGAGAATGACGGATGCAGGCGCAGTGCTCCTGGGTGGGGAAGGTGTGATCTGTCAGGAAGCGCCAGATGATGACGTGATTGCAGATCTGCAGGCTCTGGGAGAACAGCTTGCCGGTCTGTAAGACAACCGGGCACCATTAATACCATATCAATAAGAATGGTCATTAATTTCCATATAATACCTCTTGTAAAAGAACATTTCTCGGAAAAGCCGCCGTATCTGCGATCTCACAGTCGTCAGTACGGCGGCTTTTCCAAAGAAAGCAAGGATATATTTACATTCCGAAACACTCTTTCGCTTTCTTCATGTTATCAATAATAGAGACGTGGAATGGACACCGTTTTTGACAGGCTCCACATTCAATGCATTCTCCCCCGTGATGAGCAAGACTCCTGTAATGCTCCCTTACAGTCTCCGGAACCTCTCTCTTCGTTCCTGCAAGATTAAGGAATTTCGTGACGGAGGCAATATCGATATGTTTCGGGCAGGGTGCGCAATGGCTGCAATACATACAGTGCCCCTCCCAGCTTACACGGGGAAAAGTGGAAAAGGCCCGGGCGTAATCCCGTTCTTCCACGGAGGAATCACAGTATTCTGCACTGATCTTAAGCTGGTCAGCATCATGGGCCCCTGCAAGGACAACAGCTACGCCAGGCCTTGAAAGAGCATAGTGAATACATTGATTTACAGTCAAAGCAACTCCGGCCGGAGACAATTCCGCATTCAGAAGATCTCCTCCGCCAAAGGCTTTCATCACCGTGATGCCAACTCCCTTCTCCTCACACAGTTCGTACAAACGCTGACGGTCAGGGTCCATGTTGACATAGGTATCCACATAGGTTCGATCTGCCCAAAGGTCCTCTACATCCTCGCTGGCAGGCTGAAGGTCATAACATGGATTCACGGCAAACATCAGGACTTCGATCTCTCCCTCGAGGATTGCTTTCTCTGCTACCAGCGGATTATGGCTTGAGAGGCCGATATGCCGGATAATTCCTTCTTTCCGCAATTCTTTTGCGTAATCAAGAATACCGTTTCCTACGATGTCGTCCCAGTCTTTTTCCGAATCACAATAGTGAATCATCCCGACATCCAGGTAGTCAGTCCCCAGCAGTTTCATCAGTTCTTTAAAATGTTCTTTAACCTTATTCAGATTTCTTGTGCGGACATACTGTCCGTTCTCCCAGACAGAGCAAAGATGAGCCTGAATGATAAACTTCTCCCGCCTGTCTTTCAGCGCATCCCCGACCGCCTTCCGAAGCTCCGGGTCAGCTGCATATAGATCAAAATAGTTAATACCAAGCTCTTCCGCTGCATCAAACAGCTTTGCCGTCATGCCATAGTCATCTTCTGCAAACCCTTCACAGCCCATTCCGATTACGCTGACATTCAGTCCTGTAGTTCCTAATAATCGATATTCCATAATACATTATCCCAACTTCTTTATTCTATATGATTTATATTTAAAGTGCTGTTCGCTCTTATTATCATATCATGTGTATTTATATTTATAAAGAAAAAAGACACTTGCCCCCTATGACCCCAAAAGCACAGGTCTTGACAATCGAAGATATAGCACGATACAATCAAACATAGATATAGCCAGACGATCGCCACCATATAAAAACGAAAGGAGAAGTTCCAAATGAGAAGAAGGAAAACACTTGTGGCAGTTAGTATATTGCTGCTTATGATCAGCTTATCTGCATGCGGAGCAAAAAAACCCCAGAAAGCCACCCTGGTCCTGGCATCCAATCCTACGACAGGATACCAGTGGGTCGTGGAACAGGATCCCGAAATCTTTGACATTTCCTCAGATTATGTGGAAAATACTTCAGAAGGAACGACAGAACAGATGGTGGGGGTTGGAGGAACAGAAACATTCACACTGACTCCCAAGAAGGAAGGAAGCACCAAAATCGACTTCCTCTACAAGCAGCCCTGGGATGACGAGAGTCTGGACACCCGTCTTACTTATCAGATTAAAGTCGATAAAAACATGCAAATCAAAGTCGAATCCTCAAGCGCCCAGCTGGGAGGTGTTATGTCAGAAATACCTGAAATGCCGCCACTCAATATAGAATAGTAAAAACGAGACCTCTCTTTTATAGTAAGAAAGGTCTCGTTCTTTCATGTTGTCCTTTATTTTAATTTCATTCCATCTTTAAAGGCCTCTCCCACTCGTTCCGTTACTTTATAATAACCGTGGGTGTAAGGATCAAATGCGATAGCGTCCACCAGAGCCATGTCCGGTTTCCCGTCTGCCATGATTTTCTCATCAGCAGTTACATTTACAACCTTTCCGATAACACCGCAGCCGTAGGTGTTGTCCTGGTATTCGATGAATTCACACTCCAGACAGAGGGGGAA
>CACXGS010000414.1 GCA_902767195.1 uncultured Lachnospiraceae bacterium
GCCGGTATTCTCGGCAAGACCAAACATCAGGTTCATGTTCTGGACAGCCTGTCCTGCAGCGCCCTTGACCAGGTTATCCATGGCACCCATCATAATAACCCTGCCGGTTCTCTCGTCTACTTTAATGTTGACATCCACGTAATTACTGCCTTCCACCCACCGGGTCTCCGGATTCACTCCCTCTTTCAGGAATCGTACAAACTGTTCCTTCTCATAAGCTTTCTCGTAGAGGGCTCTCAGTTCTTTCTCTGTCGCCGGCCGGGTCAGATTGGCATAGGCCGTCACCAGGATTCCCCGGTTCATGGGGACCAGATGGGGAGTAAAATTAATCAGTGCCTGCTCCCCGGAGGCATAAGTCAGCTGTTCCTCAATCTCCGGTGTATGGCGATGATTGGCCACACCGTATGCTTTAATACTCTCATTTACTTCACAGAAAAGGTTGGCCATTTTCGCTCCGCGGCCTGCTCCGGAAGTTCCGGACTTGGCATCGATGATAACAGACTTCATATCGATCATGCCGGCTTTAGCCAGAGGATATATCGATAAAAACGAGCAGGTGGGATAGCAGCCCGGATTGGCTACCAGCCTGGCGCCTTTGATCTTATCCCGGTTGAACTCACACAGGCCGTATACTGCCTCATCTATAAACTGAGGGCTGGGATGTTTGATCCCATACCATGATTCATAAACGTTCACATCCTTAATCCGGAAGTCTGCCGACAGATCAATAATCTTCACCTTGGAAAGGACTTCTTCATTCACCAGAGAAGCACAAAGGCCCTGAGGTGTCGCAGTGAAGATGACATCTACTTCTTCACATAGTTTCTCAAGGTTCTCCCCTTTGCAGATATCCGGAACTAACTGAAACATGTTAGCGAACACGTCAGCATAGGGCTGGTCAACGTAGCTTCTGGATCCATACCAGCAAATCTCTGTATCTTTATGTCCTAATAATATTCGTACAATCTCCTGGCCGGCATAGCCGGTGGAGCCGATAATTCCTGCTTTAATCATAATGTCCTCCTGAAAATGTGCTGCCTGGCGGTCTTATCCGCACTAGTTAGTTATTATCCCACAAAACATCCGGATACACAAGAGATTCCTTATTGTTTCCACATAATTATATACTAGGTTAAATAAATATGCAAGTATTTCTACATATTTATTCATTTCTTGCAAAATAACTCTTGCAATATCTCTGCTTTTACCCTATAATACAACTTGTGTTTAACATGATTCTATCATGAGTAATGACTAATAAAAATTTAGGAGGACATAGACATGAGCAAGGAAAAAGTGGTTTTAGCTTACTCAGGCGGACTGGATACCACGGCCATTATCCCATGGTTGAAGGAGAATTATGATTATGAAGTGATCTGCTGCTGCGTAGACTGCGGCCAGGGTGAAGAGCTTGATGGACTGGAAGAACGGGCAAAGTACTCCGGTGCATCCAGGCTGTATATCGAGGATATTACCGATGACTTCTGTGAGAATTATATTCTCCCCTGTGTACAGGCAGGAGCTGTTTATGAGAATAAATATCTTCTGGGTACTTCCATGGCCCGTCCCGGTATTGCCGCCAAACTGGTGGAAATAGCCCGCAAAGAGAACGCAACCGCCATCTGCCACGGCGCCACCGGAAAAGGAAATGACCAGATTCGTTTTGAGCTGGGAATCAAGGCACTGGCACCGGATCTCAAGATCATCGCTCCATGGCGTGATGACAAGTGGACCATGCAGTCCCGCCAGGATGAGATTGAATACTGCAAAGAACACGGTATTGATCTCCCCTTCTCCGCCGACAGCAGCTACAGCCGTGACCGCAACCTCTGGCACATCAGCCATGAAGGACTGGAACTGGAAGACCCTTCCGAAGAACCCAATTATGATCATGTCCTTGTCCTTAGTGTTACTCCTCAAAAGGCACCGGATGAGAGCGAATATGTTACTATGACATTTGAAGCCGGAGTACCTAAGACAATTAACGGGGAAGCCATGAAGGTATCCGATATTATCCGCAAGCTCAATGAACTAGGCGGAAAGCATGGCATCGGCATTGTAGATATCGTGGAGAACCGGGTTGTGGGCATGAAATCCCGGGGTATTTATGAGACACCCGGCGGAACCATTCTCTATGAAGCACAGAAACAGTTAGAGGAGCTGGTTCTCGACCGTGATACCATGGATCTCAAAAAAGATATAGGCAACAAGCTGGCTCAGCTGGTATATGAAGGCAAATGGTTTACTCCTCTCCGTGAGGCCATCCAGGCATTTGTTACTTCCACCCAGAAATATGTAACCGGCGAAGTGAAATTCCGCCTCTACAAAGGCAATATCATTAAGGCCGGAACAACATCCCCCTACAGCTTATACAGTGAATCTCTGGCATCCTTTACCACCGGTGACCTCTACGATCACCATGATGCAGAAGGATTCATCACTCTTTTCGGTCTGCCTTCCAAGGTACGCGCCCTGAAGATGCAGGAAATAGAGAATAATAAATAACATTATAAATGCGGGACCGCTGTGAAGCGGTCCCGCATTTTTTCCCTTTGCCTTTGTCCGAGACTATTCCAGGGACTTTTTATTACCGAATAAAGGAATCTGCGCCAGAATGATTGCCGTAAACATCAGGAGACAGCCCACCAGCTCCCGATGGCTCATCCTCTCATGCAGGATAATCCATCCGAAAAGGACAGAGAATACGGATTCCATAGACATAATCAGGGAAGCCAGGGCAGGCTTGACCTCTCTTTGCCCGATGATCTGAAGAGTATAGCCCACTCCACTGGAAAAGACACCGGTATAAAGGATGGGTCCGGCTCCTGCCAATAACCCGGCAAGAGTCGGCGTCTCAGTTGCCAGCATGAAAATGCCTGCCAGAATGGATTCCACGACAAACTGCAGGAAGGCAAGCATAACTCCGTCCACATAAGAAACGAAATGATCAATGGACAGAATCTGACCGGAAAACATTACGGCACACAAAACGACCAGGAAGTCTCCTCTTCCCACGGAAAAATCTTCTCTGATGCACAGAAAATACAGACCCATAATTCCCAGACCGATGGCAATCCATACCTGAAGCCCTGTCTTCTTTCCGAGGAAAATACCGATGATGGGCACAAGAATGATATATAAGGCAGTGATAAACCCGGCTTTTCCCGCAGTGGTGGTAATGATCCCCACCTGCTGGAGGATACTGGCGATAAAAAGAAAGCTTCCGCATACCAGCCCGCCTTTTAGCACCATAGGATTGTGGAGGCTTTTTTTATACAGCTGTGCTTCTTTCTCTTCGGGAGAAAGATCGGAAGCATCTAATCTCTTTCTTTCCTTTCTCCCCATAATCCATACCACGGGAACCAGGGCGGCTGCTCCGATCACGGACCTGGCAAAAAGGAATGTTGCCGGTCCCACATAATCCATTCCCATACTCTGGGCCACAAAAGCCAGGCCCCAGATCATGGCTGTCAACATAAGAATCAGGCTGTGCCTGAACTGAAC
>CACXGS010000415.1 GCA_902767195.1 uncultured Lachnospiraceae bacterium
AAGGGTCCTACATTTACGGCGAGGGAATTGCTCAGATGGTTCCCACATTCAAAGTTGACGCAGTGGATCCCACGGCAGCCGGCGACTGTTTTACAGGAGTTCTGGTCATGAGATATGCTGAGACGGGAGACATCATCGAGGCAGCCAGGTATGCCAGCGCAGCTGCGGCCATCTCTGTGCAGAGCCTCGGCGCACAGCCCTCACTTCCCATGAAGGATGCAATCGATGCTTTCTATGAGAAAGAGAAATAAAGACTGCCGGCGCGGTATTCAGACAAGTACCGCCACAGCAGGATAATAACTTAACAAAAAAAGAGCAGATGCACGTCGGGTCTACATACCCTCGGTCATCTGCTCCTTTTTTATTGAGGAAAAGTATAACAAATGTTAGAAATCTCCATTTTCAATTAAGGGGACACGAATGCCCTCAGATGTGGTGGTGAAGCCTGCTACTTCACAGTAAGATTCGATCTGGTCTCCCATTTCATAATTGCTTTCCAGGTCAGCTACCATAACGAATTCCTCTCCGTCAGAGTTCTGCAATGTAACAAGGGTGTAGCCTTCCTCACATTTGACCGGCGTCTCTACTACAACACCCTTGATGTTGACATGGTCTCCTTCACGGATCGTGGTTGCTGCTTCTGTATTGGTTTCGGCGACGACTTGCTCCGTTGCCATCTCGTCGCCTGTGGCACTTTGGTTTGCGGCAGCCGGTACTGCCTGGAAAGAGAGCCCGATCAGAACGGCCAGACTTAAAGCAGTAAAGAGACTAATCATAAAGACCCGGGTTTTGTCAGCTGCTGTTTTTGCTGCTTCGCTGTTTCTGTTTGTTTTTGTATTTGCTGTCATAGTTGTATCCTCCCTTTCCTTTCGGTTTTTGTTTTTCTCATTTCCTGAAGTGAATTTAGCACAGGACCCGTCACAGAAGTGTCACATTTTGGGCAAATCATTTTCACAGAAATGGGATAAGCTAATGATCGTATCAAACAAAAGAGGACGGCGCCTCTCTTTTGGAATGAGAAAATGGAATCAAAAATCAGGAGGATATTATCTATGTGGAAGAAATATAAGACAGAATTATTAATCGGTGCTTTTATGATTGCCCTTGTGTCTTTTGGCCTGGGCTGCATTTTCCAGGGGCAGAACCGTGGAAACATGAAAGCAGGTAATATGCAGTTTACAGAACAGCAGCAGCCCGGAGGAAATCCACCCTGCGATAATGGCGGATTCGGCAACAGAGATTTCGGAAGGGGCCATCACCGTGGTTTCCCGGGAAATAACGGCGGTTCACAGAATCCTTTCGATCAGCCTTCGGATAACAATGGAAATAGCCAGGACGATCTGAACAAGGATTCTCAGGATCCGAAGAATGAGGATGGAACAACAGAGAAAGATAAGAACGATAATGAGACAAACACAACAGAGAATAATAATAAGGTAACGGAAGAAAACCACGTTTAAATACCATATAACTCAATAACAGAAGCAATGAAGCAGTGCCGGTGAATGACCTTTCACCGGCACTGCTTTTTCCTCATGAGGAGTTATTCTTACTGCTTGACTACGTCTCAGGAAAAAGATACAATGGGTAAGAATTCTTGTTAAAAATAATTATCAGAGTGGTGAATATATGAAAAAGATAAGGACAGGAATACTGTTCAAAAGTATGGTTTTCATCGTGGTGCTTCTGGTTGCATTCACAATTGCCACGACGATCATCGGCAGTCTGGGGCTGACAGGGGCACTTTTGGACCAGTATTCCGATGATGCTTTCCGCACGGCAAGGACTGCGGCGGCAATGGTTAACGGAAACCGTATCGATGAATATATTAAGAGCGAGGGGAAGACAGACGAATACCGGCTTGTATGGTCGGGCCTTGATGAACTGTGTAATACCCAGGACGTTACTTTTATCTACGTGATTCAGCCGGACCAGAAAGACTATAATCATATCACTTTTCTCTTTTCAACCATCAATCATAAGATGGATTATGAGCTATATGATTTCGGTTATGTCCGGAAAACAACCAACGACGATTACCGCCGGAAATACAAGCTGCTCTGTGAAGGGAAAAGCAGCCAGGAACTCGTGATCAGAAGTATCGGATATATTGAGACCGATCCTCACATTACAGCCATGGTACCCGTCAAAGATCACAACGACAGAACCAGAGCCATCCTCTGTGTCCAGAGACAGATGGACGAACTGGCTGGAACCCGTCTGACCTATCTTAAGTCCATGATCAAGGTACTGCTTCTTACGGTACTGATTGTAATGATCCTGCTTGGAATCTTTATAACCCAGAATATTCTAAGCCCTGTCAGGAAGATTGCCAATGAGGCAAACCGCTTTGCCAGTGAAAATGTCCTGCCAGAGAAAAAGCTTCGGAATTCTATCCGGGTTCAGGATGAGATTGGTAAGCTGGCAGAATCCATCGATCAGATGGAGGAGCAGATTAATGACTATGTGGAAAATATGACCAGAATCACCGCAGAGAGGGAGAAGATTATTACAGAACTCCAGCTGGCTGCCCGGATTCAGAAAAATATGCTTCCGGACACTTTCCCTGCCTTCCCTGACCGGTCAGAATTCGATATCTATGCTGCCATGGAGCCTGCTAAGGAAGTGGGAGGAGATTTCTATGATTTCTTTCTGACGGACGAAGATCACCTGTGCATGATGATTGCCGATGTTTCCGGGAAAGGGATTCCCGCAGCCCTGTTTATGATGGCAACGATGATTACTCTGCATAATAGTGCCATGATGGTCAATTCGCCGGGAGAGATTCTTGCGAATGCAAACAATGCCCTTTACGCCAACAATCATGATGATATGTTTGCAACCGTCTGGATCGGTATTCTGGAGATTTCCACAGGACGGCTCATAGCAGCCAATGCAGGCCATGAATACCCTGTGATTAAGAATCCTGACGGCAACTTCACCCTGTTCCGGGACAAACATGGTCTTGTGCTGGGGGCTATGGAAGGAATGGAGTATAAAGAGTACGAGATTATGGTCAGAAAAGGTTCAAAACTTTTCGTATATACCGACGGAGTGCCGGAAGCCACCGATGCCGGTTACGGTATGTTCGGCACGGAACGGATGGTGAAAGCATTGAATGAAAATGCAGAAGGATCACCGGAAGAGATCCTGGCGGGAGTTCGAAAAGCGATTGATGAATTTGTTGATGATGCAGAACAGTTCGATGACCTGACCATGCTTTGTTTTGAATATTTCGGAGGACAACAATGAAGAAACTGATTCTATTATTATGTTTAACATCTTTTGTAGTGACATCTGTTCCCTCCCCGGTGTGGGCTAAGGATTACAGTAAATATTCTAACAGTACCGTGGAATTCGGACTGAACCTGAGAAAAGATCACAAGAAACCCACTTGTGAAAAGCCCAAAGGGATCAAAAAGATATCAAAGTATGATGCATACTACTATGACATCAATGCATATAAGAAGAAAGATAAAGTAATATATCTCTCTTTTGACTGCGGTTACGAGAATGGAAATACCAAAAGGATTCTAAATACACTGAAAAAGAAAAAGGTTAAGGCCATCTTTTTTGTAACAGAACGTTATATCAAGAAGAATACAAAGCTTGTGAAAAGGATGAAAAAGGAAGGCCACCTGGTGGGCAATCATTCCTGCAATCATCCCCTCATGACGGAACTTTCCGTAAAGAAAATGAAAAAAGAGATAAAACAGTGTGCAAAGACCATGAAAAAGAGGACCGGATATGAGATGGACCACTATTTCAGGCCACCTGAGGGAGTTTACAGCCAGCGGGTCATGAAAGTCACACAGGATCTGGGATACTATACCGTATTCTGGAGCCTTCCTCTCTATGATTACGAAGTGGACGATCAGCCCGGTGCTGATTATGTGGTGAAGAAATTCAAAGACCATCATTTCTGCGGAATGATTCCGATCTTGCACGTAATCTCTTCCTCTGACCGGAAAGCCCTTCCCCGGCTGATCAAAGCCATGAAGAAAAAAGGGTATCGCTTTGGGACGGTGGACGAGTTCATGCCGGACAAGAAAGCGGAGAAGAAGAAAGAGGATAAGAAGGATAATAAAGATAATAAGGAAAAGAAGGCGGAAGAGAAGAAAAAATAAATCCCTCACAGACACCAGTCTGCAGGGATGCAGTAAAAAGGTGTAATGGAGGCTTTACCTACCAATA
>CACXGS010000416.1 GCA_902767195.1 uncultured Lachnospiraceae bacterium
ATCCCCCTCACCATCGTCAAGGACCGGGTGGAGACGGGAGATTATTTCCGGGAGAATCTGACTGTCCTGCGGGAAGTGGCGGCAGATCCCTACGTAGCCGGCAGCGACATCATCGGGGAGGAACTCAATGATGTCCGGGATATCCAGCCGGTGATCCGGGAACTGGTGAGGATTGCAGAGGCAGATCCCCGCTTTGTCATCCGGATCCATGCGGGAGAGAACGACGGTCTGCGGGACAATGTGGCCAACAGCCTGGCCTGTGTACGGGAATCTCTGGCTCCCGGCCAGCCCATGCCCTTTCTGCGGATCGGCCACGGCCTTTACACGGCGGACCTGAAACGGCCCAAGGGCCGGGAACTGGCTCGGCAGCTCAAAGAAAGCGGGGCAGTTCTGGAATTCCAGATTACGTCCAATGTCCGCCTCAACAATCTCAGTGACATGAAGGAGCATCCATTAAGACAATACCTGGCCCACGGGATCGGATGCCTTCAGGGGACCGACGGAGGGGCCATATACGGGTCGGACTCCATCGACGAACAGTTATCCCTGGAGATGATGCTCGGCCTGACCCCCGAAGAATTAAAGAAAATGATGGAATGCGAAGACCGGGTTCTGGAAAAAAGCCTTGAGAACTTCCGAAAGAAAGAGGAAGCCATGCAGAAAGGGAAACTGCCGGCTTATCCGGTCATCGGCGACCGGATCTCCCTTATGGGCAAGAGATCCCTGGCCTCCGAACAGGTCCTGAAAGACCAGATCCGGGACCTGCCTGCAGAGGGGAATCCGATCGTGATCCTGGGAGGCAGCTTCAGCCAGGACAGTCATCGGACAGTGGTAACCCTGGAGGAGAAAGAAAGAATCGACCAGCTGCTGACAGAGCGGGATCCTGCCGATACATTTTTTTTTTTCTTCCATACACTTCGGGGCCACGAAGGCTACCTGGTGCAAAAGAATCAGGGAAGATTTCCCGTCTATGCCATGGTACCCTCCATGATCAGCCGGCAGGAATACCGGAAACTGAAGAAAAGCGGACTACCCGTCCGGGTATCCATCGAACCGGTCCCCATGGGGACCTACAAAAGCTTCGCCTATGAGATCTTCAAAAGACGCAGCTGCGAACTAATCGCCTTCGACGGCAACATCGCCGGGGCAAACATGATCCAGGAAGCGAAAAACAGCCGTTACCCCTGCCGGATCTACATCAATCGAAGATGTAAGGCCCTGCGGATTAAGGCGAAATCGCTGGAAGGGTACGTGACGTTATTTTAGGGTACCGGGTAACTTTTTCTTAAAGGTACCCGGTACCCCCCCATAAAAAGGAGAAAAAGCCACATGATTCCAGAAGAACTTCAAAGAACACAGATGCTGATTGGTGAGGAGGGGATTCGCCGCCTGATGAACAGCCGGGTTGCCGTTTTCGGGATTGGGGGTGTGGGCGGTTATGTCTGTGAAGCTCTGGTCCGAAGCGGGCTGGGGGCTATTGACCTGATTGATCATGATACGGTGGCCAGGTCCAATATCAACCGGCAGATTATCGCCACTCAGGATACTGTGGGAAGACAAAAGACGGATGTGATGAAGGAAAGGCTTCTGTCCATTAATCCCAGGGTTCGTATCCGGGTCTGGCCCTGTTTTTTCCTGCCGGAGAATGCAGGGGAGTTCCCTTTTGATGAGTATGATTATATTGTGGATGCCGTGGATACGGTAACGGCGAAGATTGAGCTGATTCTTCAGGCCAAAGCCCGGAATGTGCCGATTATCTCTGCCATGGGTGCCGGTAACAAGCTGGATCCGGGGCGGTTTAAGGCAGCGGACCTGTATGAGACTTCTGTCTGTCCTCTGGCCAGGGTGATGCGGAGAGAATGTAAGAAAAGAGGAATTGATCAGCTTAAAGTGGTGTATTCCGACGAAAAACCGGTAAAAACCGGCCAGTCTCTGCCGGGAAGTATCGCCTACGCTCCGGCTGTCTGCGGATTAATGATGGCTGGAGAGGTTATCCGGGACATTTCTCTTGAAATAAAATGGCCTGGAGAGTAATATTTTGATTGAAAATATTTTCACTCCAAGACTTTGCACCATCAGGAATCACTTTTTGCCATAAGAGGTTCATATTTTGCAATTGTAAGCTCAGAGGGGAGAAAAGGTGTTGAAAAGGATAATTCTGAGTGGTATAATTATGGCGTTCTTTAGAGGTGTCAGTTAACCTATATTTCATTTTTTAACTGATACAGTTTTTCATTATCCAAGAGGAGGTAAAGTAACATGAAGAAATTAATGGCATTACTGATCACTGCAATGATGGTGATGGGACTGCTCACAGGATGTGGCGCTGCCAGTGATACAGCCACCACAGCTGCTCCGGAAGACGGCACAGTAGTAGAGGAAGCTACAGAAGCAGCAGAAGAAGAGGAA
>CACXGS010000417.1 GCA_902767195.1 uncultured Lachnospiraceae bacterium
GATCCGGAGATCTGTATTACGAATTCCCTGACGAATAATCTGGAGATTAATCATCACAGCTGCAACAAAGGGGATGCACTCCTGGCTCTGGGTTCCCATCTGGGCATTGCGCCGGAGGAAATCATGGCCTGTGGGGACGGCAGCAATGATTATGAAATGATTCGAAGAGCAGGTCTTGGGGTTGCCATGGCCAATGCCTGTCCGGAAGTCCTTGAAGTGGCTGATTATATCACTTCATCCTGTGATGAAGAGGGGGTTGCCCGGGCTATCGAGCAATTTGTCCTGTGATACAATAAGCAAAAGGGCAGGCAGGCGCTGTTAATTCAGGAGGGGACGAGATGCTTCATTCTCTTTTTTGCGACCGGAAAGACCGGCGGATCGTCATCATTTATATCATCTGGGAAATGTGTAATCTCATGGCAATTCAGACTTCCTACCGGATCTTTCCCTATGTGATTCAGTGCCGGATCATGTATATGGCTGTTTTTGTCAATACCTTAGTTGCTCTCTATTTTTATCTGAAATACGGAGCAAAGAGAAAAAGCCGGCATAACATGCTGGCGCTGGGCCTGGCCTTTACGGCGGCTGCTGACTATTTTCTCACTTTTCGCAGTGTCGTACTTCCGGGATACTTTCTGTTTTGCCTGGTGGAGGCAATCTATGCCCTTTACTTTAAGCCCAACGCTGCTAATATCCTGATGCGGACTCTCCTGTATGGAATCATTCTGGCCATTATGTATCATCTCGGACGCTGCACCCTGACGAATGCTCTGGGTATGCTTAATCTGACCCTTTTGCTGGTTAATGTATTCTGCGCCTGGGCCAATCAGAGAGAAGATCCCGGCTGCGGGAATCTTTGTCTGGCCCTTGGGTTTTCCCTGTTTGCGGGGTGTGATTACAGCCTTTTGATCCGGGAACTTACTTCAGGTATGGCAAGCAGCCTGTCCAACTTCATGGTCTGGATTTTCTACGTGCCGGCCCAGGTCCTCCTGGTCCTTGCTTATGCATTGATGAGTGTAAATGACGTATAAAGCTTGCAGTATTTTACTCTGTTATTTTATGGGAAAGTCTGGTATAATCAGCTTGTAATGATTGATTTGGTTTTTGCCGAGTGATGGGAGGAACAGTTACCGTGAAAAGACTGGAAGATTATGTCACAAGTGTACCGGATTTTCCGAAGCCGGGTATTATATTCAGAGATGTTACAACGATTTTGCAGGATTCCGAGGGATTGAAGCTCAGCATTCATGAGCTTTTGCATACCCTGGAGGGAGTTGATTTCGATGTGGTAGCCGGAACGGAATCCCGGGGATTTCTTTTTGGCGTCCCGGTAGCTTACAGCAAGAATAAGGGATTTGTTCTGGTAAGAAAGAAAGGAAAGCTGCCGAGAGAGACCGTAGAGCAGAGTTATGATCTTGAATATGGATCTGCTACGATTGAGATGCACAAGGATTCCATTTTCCCGGGGCAGAGAGTTGTTCTGGTTGATGATCTTCTGGCTACCGGCGGCACAGCTAAGGCAGCTGCTCAGCTTATTGAGAAGCTGGGGGGCAAAGTTGTGAAAATGATCTTTGTTATGGAGCTTGCCGGCCTTAAAGGAAGAGAACTTCTTGAGGGATATGATGTAAAAGCTCTGATCACATATCCGGGTGCATGACAGCTTTTTGAAACCGGGGCCGGATATCAGGCCGGATTGAATATGACGAAGGATGCACGGGATTACATGGTTTTAGAATGTGGTGTCGTGCATTTATTCTTATGTCACGGGATACCGGTGTTCCTGTGGTATATATATGAATTCTTATTTTTTGAAAGAAAGGAAGATGAATTGTGGCATTAGTAGATGCACAAAGAAAAACAGCGAGACTGACAAGCGGAACCGATGTCCTTTCCATGTCCGCCTATAATCTGGCCATGGGTATGGTGGTTCTTTACGGTTTGTTGATGAATGCCATTTTCTGTTATTTTTTCTCTTATCAGGCTATGATGATCATGGGCACCAGGCCGATCATTTTCCTGATAGGGTATTTTGTGTTAGTCATTGCGGGATCTGTGATTGCCAACAAATCCGATAATCCTCTGATTAGTTTTCTGGGTTATAATATGATCGTACTCCCGATCGGGATTATCGTATCAGCAGTTGTGGGAACAAGTGCTGCTCCGGTGGTTATGGACGCCATCAAGATTACTGCCGGCATTGTTCTGGTCATGATCGGACTGAGCTGCATTTTCCCCAGATTCTTTCTGTCTCTGGGCAAGGCATTGTTCCTGTCTCTGATCGCTCTGATCGTGGCATCCTTAGTGATGATGCTTCTCGGGATATCTTCGATCATGGTCTCCTATGTGGCGGCCGGTATCTTTTCCCTTTACATTGGATTTGACATACAGAGGGCCCAGCAGTATCCGAGGACTCTGGATAATGCTGTGGACTGTGCCATAGACATTTATCTTGATGTGATTAACCTGTTTTTGCGTATACTCAGTATTCTCAACCGGGATTAACACAATTAGCACTTATTGCCAGCGCAAACCATTGATCAGTAAGATAAGAGGAGGGTTATTATGTTTTATCTGAATGAGAGCGAAAGAGAACACAGACACGGAGATCACGGCCCCAAATATCTTGAGCAGGGTCCCCGTATGAATTTCGGTATCGTACAGCTTCAGCCGGGCAATGTGGTTTCCCCGCATGTCCACCGCCAGATGCAGGAGAGCTTTTTTATCCTCCAGGGTCAGGTGACTATGTATATCGAAGGGGAGAGAGTGGACCTGAAGAAGGGAGACTATATCCATCTTGAACCGGGTGAGGCACACAAAATCTGCAATGAGGGTAGTGAGGTACTTCGTATGGTCGTAACGGCAGCCCCCTTTGTGGAGGGTGATAAAGAAAGTGTAGCGGAGTAATAAGGATACGATAAGGAGATACATCGTGCAGGAGCTGAACCTATTACAGAGAATCGAGAAGAAATGGCCTGTCTGCAGCAAAGGACAGAGAAGGCTGGCGGAATACATCAGGGATAATTACGACATTGCGGCTTACCTTACAGCCTCTAAGCTGGGGAAAGAGGCCGGTGTCAGTGAATCTACGGTTGTACGTTTTGCCTACCAGCTGGATTATGACGGATATCCGGAACTCCAGAAGGCCATTCAGGTTGTGGTCAAGACCAACTCCAATTCTGCCCAGAGAATGTCTCTTTCTTCCAAACGATATCAGGAGAAGGGTGTTTTAAAAAGTGTTCTTTTAACGGATGCCGAGAGGCTGAAGGATACCATTCGGAACGGAATTGACGAAAAGGAGTTTGACAAGGCAGTACAGCTGATCCAGCAGAGCAAAAGGATTGTCATCCTTGGAGCCAGGAGCGCGGCTTATCTGGCGGGACTCCTGGGTTACTATCTGCGGATGCTATTTGATGATGTGGAGGTTGTCGGCCCCCACAGCACTTCCGAGACACTGGAGCAGATCTACAATATCGGGGAACAGGATGTTATGATCGGCATTACATTTCCCAGATATTCCAAACGGACGATTATTGCTCTGGAATATGCCAGGAATCACGGGGCTTCCACCATCGCTTTGACCGATAACATGCAGTCTCCCATCGTTGAGTTTGCGGACTGCAGTCTGATCGCAAAGAGCGATGTGATGACCGTGGTGGACTCCCTGGTGGGCCCTGTCAGTGTGGTGAATGCCCTGGTGACTGCCGTGGCTCTTCTGCGCAAGGATGAAGTGGAGAAAAGACTGATGGCCCTGGAAGAATTGTGGAACGAGTATGATGATGTTTACAACAGGAGTAATAAATAAATGAAAACCATTGTTATAGTGGGTGGAGGGGCAGCCGGTCTTATGGCTGCCATTTCTGCGTCTGCCGGAAATAACCGGGTCATTTTACTGGAAAGAATGGAAAAACCGGGCAGGAAGCTTTATATTACCGGGAAGGGACGATGCAATGTCACCACAGCCTGCCCGCCGGAGGAGTTTCTGTCTGCGGTTATTACCAATCCCAGGTTTCTCTACAGCTCCTTTGCCTCTTTTAATAATCAGGATATGATCGGTTTCCTGAATGAGGCAGGACTGAAGACCAAGGTGGAACGGGGACAGAGGGTCTTCCCGGAATCAGACCGGGCAGCGGATGTCATCGATACCCTGAAAAGAGAGTGCAGTCGGAGAAAGGTGAGGATTCATTGCCACAGCCGGGTGTCGGAGATCCTGACCGAAGATGTTGAGCCGGATCCTTCCGGGAAATCAAAACAGAAAAGCCGGGTGACGGGACTGAAACTGGAAGATGGGGAGACCATCGCCTGTGATGCTCTGATTCTTGCCTGCGGCGGAAAATCTTATCCGTCCACCGGGTCGGATGGTTCCGGATACCGGCTGGCTGAACAGACGGGACACCGCATTATGGAACTTCAGCCATCCCTGGTTCCTTTTGTAATCAGGGAAGGCTGGTGTAAAGACCTGACCGGGCTCTCCCTGAAAAATGTGTCAGTAACTGTAAAAAACGGGAAGAAAAAAGTCTATGAAGGATTCGGCGAGATGCTCTTTACGCACTTCGGAGTCAGCGGGCCTCTGATCCTGACAGCCAGCACCTGCCTGGGAGCTCATCAGAAAGCTCTCAAAGCCGGCAGCCTGACTTTGCATCTTGACCTGAAGCCGGCTCTTGATCATGAGCAGCTTGATCAGCGGTTTCTCCGGGAGCTGGATACCTGGCGCAACAAGAAGATTACCAACGTCATTGAGCGGATGCTTCCGAAGAAAATGGTTCCTGTTTTTCTTTCTTATGCAGAGCTTGATGAAAATATCCGGGCCAGGGATGTCACGAAAAAAGACCGCAGAAGAATGGTGGAATCCATGAAGAACCTGATGATACACATTCAGGGGGTACGCGGCTTTCAGGAGGCTATTGTTACCAGGGGAGGCGTCAATGTAAAACAGGTGGATCCGGCGACAATGGAATCGAGGCTGGTGAGGGGATTGTATTTTGCCGGTGAGATTCTGGATGTGGACGCAGTGACCGGCGGATATAATCTTCAGATCGCCTGGTCTACCGGCCGTGCGGCAGGGATTGCCGCCGGCAGTCATCAGAATGAAGATTGAGACTCCCTCCTCTTCAAGGGGGAGAAAAAAAGTTCGCTTCCATCAGAGGGAGTCACAATCTCCTTCTGATGACCCTCCGGGGGATGGCAGAGTTGCGCAAAGGAAGGCGCTGAAGCGCCGCGCAACTCGCCCGGATTCGTCGAGACGAATCCGATTGAATTTTAATAATCATTAGTATTTTTTTATAAAAAAGCTTTACTAATACAAGGAATTTATGATAGTATAAGTTGGTGTAGGTTTAAAGTGGAATCAGTTTATTTATTCCCTTTATCCGACGTGGTAAACAGGAGGTTTTTTGATGTACAGTATAGCTATTGACGGACCGGCAGGAGCCGGAAAGAGCACGATTGCCAAGGCTGTAGCCCGGAAGATCGGATTTATTTATGTCGATACCGGTGCCATGTACCGGACGATGGCTCTTTATTTTTTAAGGGAAGGTATTGACGGCCATGACAGAGAACGCGTGGCAGCGGAATGCCCCAACATCAGAGTAACTCTTGACTATGATTCGGAAGGAAACCAGCATATTTATTTGAACGGAGAGGATGTGTCCTCTCTGATCAGACAGGAGGAAGTCGGAAAGATGGCTTCCCTGACCTCAGCCATTCCCGAAGTGAGGGCTGCACTGCTTGATCTGCAGAGAGATCTGGCCAGGACGAATAATGTTCTGATGGACGGTCGGGATATCGGGACCCATGTTCTCCCGGATGCCTCGTTGAAGATCTTTCTCACGGCATCTGCAGATGTCAGAGCCAGGAGAAGATATGACGAGCTGACAGAGAAGGGGATTCCCTGTGATTACGACCGGATTCGTGAAGATATTATTCAGCGGGACCGCCAGGATACCGAGAGGGAGATTTCTCCTTTGAGACAGGCAGAAGATGCCATACTTCTCGATTCATCCGATCTGTCGATACCAGAGGTGATCGACCGGGTGATTGAGTACTTCGAGGATATAAAGAACAGGAATGACTGATTCCGGATACTGAAGATTAATTGCAGATGCCTCTTAAGGGGCCACTGTTGACAGAGATTGTAATGAAGATTAACATAGCGAAATCCGCCGGCTTTTGTTTTGGGGTTCAACGAGCTGTTGATACCGTTTATAAGGAATGTGGAAAGGACCACGTGTATACATACGGTCCGATCATTCACAATGATGAGGTTGTAGCCGATCTTGAACGTCAGGGAGTCCGGGTAATCGAAGACCCGGATGACTTTTCCCAGGTCGAGAAAGGCATTATCATAATCCGTTCCCATGGTGTGCCCAAGAGCATATATGATCAGATTCTTTCTGCCGGTTATGAATTGGTGGACGCCACCTGCCCCTTCGTTAAGAAGATTCATCGCATTGTGCAGGAGCACAGTGACCAGGGCAGACAGATCATCATTATAGGGAATAACCATCACCCGGAGGTTGAAGGGATCATGGGCTGGTGTTCCAACAGCCCACTGGTGATCGAAAACAGCGATCAGGCCAGGGATATTCATCTTGCGGAAGGCACCAAGGTGACAATTGTTTCGCAGACGACGTTTCATTACTCCAAATTTCA
>CACXGS010000418.1 GCA_902767195.1 uncultured Lachnospiraceae bacterium
AATATTTTCGAGAAGGGAGAGGACCTGATCTTCCCCGACTCTGTCATCCAGTATTTCCGCGGGGAGCTGGGACAGCCGGAGGGCGGGTTCCCAGAGAGAATGCAAAAGCTGGTCCTCAAAGGGCAGGAGCCCATCACTGTGCGGCCGGGAAGCCTTCTGCCAGATCTGGATTTTGACGCCATCGCCCACTTTTTAAAGAGCAATTTCTATATGGACAGCATGGAGGAAGAGGCTGTCATGGAGCAGAAGACCCTGAGTTATGCCCTCTACCCCAGAGTTTACGAAGACTACTGTGAGCATTTTGAGGCTTACAACGATGTCTCCAAACTAGAGAGCCATGTCTATTTCTACGGGCTCCGGCCCGGTGAGGAGACGGTCATCCAGATTGATGACGGCATCGACACATCCATCAAATTTATCACGGAGACAGAGGTAGATGATCAGGGCTATCACACCATGCAGTTCGAGGTCAACGGTTTCCTTCGGGAGATTCGCATCCTGGACAAGAATTTTGATGTGAAGAAGGATAATCAGCTGAAGGTTGACCGTAAGAATCCGGGTCACCTGGGAGCCACATTACCGGGCACCATCTGTGACATCCAGATCAAGGCCGGTGACCACGTGAAGAAGAATCAGCCTTTGATGGTGATTGAGTCCATGAAGCTGGAGACCACTGTCGCCGCCAAGGTCAATGGTACCGTGCAGGAAGTCTATGTGAAGAACGGGGACTCCGTCACCGAGGATACTCTTTTGGTGACATTTGCCCTGGATCCGGAAGACCAAAAGGAAATGGAGCATCCGGAGCTGCCGGATATGGATCTGGACAGTCTCAGCGATGACGAGCTGAAGGTGGTTAATGTCAATTACGGAGACCGAAGAAGATAGATTGCCCCGGGAATCCGGTCAGAAAAGATGTCGGCAGAGCCGGCCCGGATTCCGTTTCAGGATGCGGAAGCGTTCTTGACAAAGACAGAGAATCGAGAAAGAGAAACAAGAAAAAGGGACAAGAAAGAGAAACAAGAAAGAGAAACGAAGGGTCGCGCCGCATCAAGCGGCGCGAATTCCTTATGATAATCTCCATGCAGACGGACATGCGATAGAAAGGATTATGACAGAAGATGAAAAGAGAGAACTGCTGGACTACTTATGGTGAAGAGGAGCTGAAAGCGCTGGAGATGCTGGCTTCGGATTATCGGACCTTCCTCAGTGAAAATAAAACAGAGAGAGAATGTGCAGCCTTTTTTAAGGCAGAGGCAGAAGCGGCCGGCTACCGGGACATGAATGACCTGATTGATGGAGGAGGAGCTCCCCTGAAACCTGGGGATAAGGTCTATACCCTCTATATGGGTAAGACCATCGCCCTGTTTCAGATCGGCAGGAAACCTGTGACAGAGGGAATGAATATCCTCTGTGCCCACATTGACTCCCCCCGCCTGGATTTAAAGCAGAAGCCCCTCTATGAAGATACGGAACTGGCCTATATGGATACCCATTACTATGGCGGAGTGAAAAAATACCACTGGGTAGCCATGCCTCTGGCCCTCCATGGCGTCGTTGCCATGAAGGACGGATCAGTGATTCCCGTCAATATCGGTGAGGACCCGGCGGATCCGGTACTCTATATCACAGACCTGCTCATCCACCTGGCTGGAAAACAGATGCAGAAGAAGGCTGCGGAAGTTGTGGAAGGGGAAAAGCTGGACATCCTGGTGGGCAGCAGACCTCTGGACCAGGCAGACCTTGAGGAAGGCGAGAAGAAGAAGGTGAAGGCAAACATCCTCCGTCTTCTCCAGGAGAAATATGGGATGGAAGAAGAGGATTTCCTCTCGGCGGAGTTGGAAGTGGTTCCGGCGGGACCTGCCAGAGACTGCGGTCTGGACCGGAGTATGATTGTCGGTTACGGCCATGATGACCGGGTCTGCGCCTACCCTTCCTTCCGGGCGATGATAAAGACGAAGGACGTGGAACGGACATCCTGCTGCCTTCTGGTGGACAAGGAAGAGATCGGCAGTGTCGGCGCCACCGGCATGGAATCCATGTTTTTTGAAAATGCGGTGGCTGAGCTGCTGGCTCTGTGCGGTGTCAGTGGAAACCTGGCAGTCCGCCGGACTCTGGCCCGTTCCAGGATGTTGTCCTCTGATGTTAGTGCCGCCTATGACCCGGCCTACAGCGAGGCCTTCGATAAGAACAATGCCGCCTTTTTTGGCAGAGGCCTGGTACTCAATAAATATACCGGG
>CACXGS010000419.1 GCA_902767195.1 uncultured Lachnospiraceae bacterium
CTAGATTTCTATTCTTTACGCTGTCAGTCTGCTGTCACATAAGTGCCGGTAAAATGACCTCCCATAGTCTTCACAATGCTATCCTTCTCGTCCAGTCCGAAAATAACCAGGGGCATCTTATTCTCCATACAGAGAATCGTTGCCGTCAGATCGATTACACCCAGCTTCCGGTCAAGGACTTCCTGAAGCCCTATCTCGTCAAACTTCACTGCATCCGGATTCAGCTTGGGATCACTGTCATAGACACCATCAATGGCTTTGGCCAGCAATATGGCATCTGCACCGATCTCAACAGCTCTCAGAGCTGTGGCAGTATCCGTAGAGAAGTAAGGATGACCGGTTCCTCCCGCAAAGAAGACCACTGTCCCCTTCTCCAGCTCCCGGACCGCCGCATCTTTCGAGAACAGTTCGGTAAAGGCACCGCAGGTAAAAGGTGTATAAACCTTAGTCTTCAATCCTGCCTGCCGGAACATGTCCGAAACATAGATACAGTTCATCACTGTGGCCAGCATCCCGATCTGGTCTGCTTTGACCCGGTCCATATTCTCGCTGGTCCTTCCTCTCCAGAAATTCCCGCCGCCGATCACTATTGCCACCTGGACACCGTTATCTGCGATCGTCTTCACCTGACCGGCAACTTCCATTACGGTTGCCTCGTCAAATCCTGTTTTTTTGTCTCCGGCCAGCGCCTCTCCTGAAAGCTTCAGCAGGATGCGCTTCAAATGGTATAAATCTCTCATGACTTCTCCTGATTAATCTCCGCTCATTCCATAATTATGCTTTTTCTGGTGTCATCATAACGGATCACCGTCTTCCTGAAGTTGTCATCCAAATCAATAAACTGAAGGACACCCTTCCTGTAGCTCTGAACAGGGTAATTCATAGCCAGAAATGCGGCATGAAAACCGTCAATGATCTCATATGCAGTTTTCCTCGGCACATTAGCCATCATTACTTTCATAATCCGCACCCGCTACATTATAAAACCTGTCAAAAGCAACCTGGGAAATCACAGACTACAACCCAGTATCATTATATCCGATTCCAGGGTGCTTGTAAATATTTTTCGCTGTCCATTTCTTGTCCCTTACCTGTCTGTTTCTTATCTTTTTTCAGGCCTTTTATTTGCCTTATTTCTTCTCTACAGACTGGTCGATCACATAATCACGGACTTTCAGATTCAGTGCCTGGCGGTATAAATAGGGATCCGGATAGAATTCCCGGAGCTTGTCCAGTGTCACATCACCGACTGCAAAATAATCCTCAAGATCCTGCTCCGTAACACTGATCTTCTCCTTTGAGGCAATCTCATCCACCATGAGGCAGATTCTTGCCTCTTCCCTGCACATACTTCTCACCGTTTTTCTCATGGCCTCTTCGTTGGCATAGTGGGCCTGCTTCAGATAATCCTGGAAGCTGATACCATTTGCTTTCGCCGTATTTTTGACCTGAAGGACATAGCGGTTGACACAGTCATCCACCAGTTCGTGGGGCAGTCCCTCAAATTTGGTTCTTTTCATGAGGACTGTCATCACATACTGTCCTTTTCTCTCCCTCCTCATCTTCTTTCTCAGAGCGGCCTTCCATTCTTTTACTGTGGAGACATGGTAAGTCTCCTCCATATTTTCCCTGACAAACTTATCGTTGAGTTTAGGTTCTTTGGTCTCAAGGATATACTTTATCTTCACCCTGAGCACGACGTCTTTTCCTGAGAGGGAGGGATTGTTCTCGTAGGGATCCGGCATGGTATAATCCACCGAATACCTCTTCTTGCGTGGCTTCTTTCCGATGATTCCCTGCTCCAGTGTCTCGAAGGCACCGGATCCGATCACGATATCCCGGTCTCTTACCCTTTCTTCCGGAATGAGTTCTCCGTCAACTCTTATATTGTAGGAAAGATGAACGATGTCTCCTTTTTTGATCTTCCTGTTTTTGATCTTCTTTACCTCTGTGTACTCGGTAAGGATGGTTTTTACCTGTTCCTCCACATCCTTTTCGGACACCCGGACCTCATCTCTCGGAATCTTTAATCCTTTATACGTTGCCAGTTTCTTAATCAGGTCTGAAGACTTATAGTCTTTCAGAGTGCCGTCTGTATTCAGGCCGGCTTCCAGGATCTCCCTGGTAATCTCCTCTTCTGATCTGGTTGTGGCCTCCTGGGGAAGAGTCTGACCCGTTTTGGAACAGCCTGCAAAGGCCAGCAGGCTCAGACAAAATAACAGAAACAATAAATGTCTTTTCATAAAAATGTCTTATCTCTCTTTCTAATTCGTTATTTGCCGGAATCTAATTCACTCAGGATCCTGTCCATCATGGGTTCGGCGATCTTTGCTCCCTTCATCAGGGAATTCGCAGCATAGTAGGCTGCCTTCTTCAGATTCTTCTCAACCCCTCTGCCCTCGGTATACATCATGGCAAGACTGTAGGCAGCCATGCGATGTCCGCATAATTCCACAGCCTTGTGGAAAGAGGCAGCAGCTTCCATCATCTGCCCGGAATTATAATACTTGGTACCGGTCTGATACAGCTTTTTGATATCTTCCCGATCCGCCCCGGAAGCTGCCTGGTCAGCCTGATAGGCTCTGGCCACCTTCATGGCTTTGGCTACGGAATTCTCATACTTGGTGTTCACCTTATAGTTGCCCTTATCATCCTTCAGCAAAAGCTTCTGGGTAGCCAGACTATCCAGCAGATCGTCCATATACTCATCCACCTCATCGTAGGGAATGGAAGCCAGCAAGATCTTCCTGGTCCGGTCCTTATCCACCGCATAGTCTGCCAGCAGGGGCAGCTGTCCCGCGAAAAAAACCGAATGTTTCATAACCTGTTTCCTGGTCTCCGGATCTTCCGCATTCCGAACCATGTCTGCCATCTTCTTTATGTCTGTTTTGTTTAGTCCTTTTCCGATCATCATTTCTCTGATCTTCGCCGGATCCACTGCCATGTTAGTCCCTCCATTATTATCATTTAAAAGTCATTCTGATTGATCGTCTCGCCACCGACGGAGTCTCCTGTAGCGCCGGCACCGGATGTCAGAGTATATCTGTAGTTGTCCTTAAGTACAAAGTTGTAACTTCCATTGACCTTATTTCTGGCGTAATATCCCTCATCGCCGAACATGTCTTTCTTTCCGAACCAGTTGTTGCCGGTAGCCGAATTGATGTGGTAGGTGCCGGAAGTAAGATTGATGGTGGCACTGTCGAAACTCTTGATAAAGATGCGGGCAATCAGCTTATCCTTGCTGTTGTACATCTTTACGTACTCATTCACCAGCCTGTTGTTTTTAATCGTCAGTGAAACGGAAGAAGATTCGTAATCACCATCCTGGAAAAGGATATGCTTGTCCGGCTTATCCTGGATACATTTGTCCATTTTTTTCTTGGAGTCTTTGAAATCCCCAAGGCTTTTATAGATTACATAAGCCTTATAATAGTGCTCCTTCTTATATTGTGCCTCCGCGTCTTTGTACTGGATCTGGTTGTAACATTCTGTCTTAAGGTCCTGCCAGCCGGGGTAAGGATTGGACGGATACTGGGACAGAATCTTATGTGCCCCCTTATAATCCTCCTTGTCCGCCTTTGCCTTGGCTTCCTTATACAGTTTCACACTGCGGCATGCCAGTCCTCTTGCCTCCGCATCTTTAAAATCACCCAGTGAACTGAAAATCTCATCGGCTTTTTCCAGACTGGCGTCGTCTCCTTTGTCCTGGAGCTCTGCTGCCTCCATATAGTCCTCACATTTTCCGGCCAGTTCCTTCGCGTCTTTGTAGGTATCGGCCTCTTTGTAGAGTTCGATGGCCTTCTCAAGATTATCCTGGTCCATATAAATGACAGCATCATAATAGTCGGCCGCCTGTTTCGAGTCTTTATAACTTCCCAGGCACCGGTAGATCGACACTGCTTCATCATATATCCCCGTACTCGCCTGGATCTCTGCCTGTGCATAATAGTTATTCAGGACAGCATTCAGAGAAGTCTGCAGATCCTTATCCTTTACGGAAAAATCAGAGATATCTTCTGCCGTCTTTATGGCCTGGGTATACTGCTTGTTCTCCATATTGCCGAAAACCGAACAGATCCTGGACATCTTCTCCCCGCTATGATACCATCCGGCTTTATCAAAACTCTCCTCCGCCTGGGTATAGTTCCTTGCCTTGAACTGTTTTACTCCGGCCTCATAGTTCTTTTTCATGGTCTGGTACTGACTGAACAGAAATACGGCGGCACCGAGAAAAAGGACGATAGCCGCGCACAGGAGAGCAATCAGAGTCTTTTTC
>CACXGS010000420.1 GCA_902767195.1 uncultured Lachnospiraceae bacterium
ACTTGGCGGCTGAGGTAAGAACAAATCCTTCGTGAATGCCTCAGCCGCCCCAGTCGGAACAGGCAGATAGCTTACCGGGAGTGGGCCACGCCTCTGCGTCGGAACCGGTTGTCCGTTGATGGGGGGATCAGCGACATACTTCAGCCTCGCAAACCTGTATCTGTGGGCAGGAGCCCTGCAGACGCCAGCCTTCTGCGAAGGATTGATCCTACTGTCACGACCAGCACGATTTTTACGATATCCCCTGGGATATACGGGATTACACCCATCATAAGTGCCTGGCTGAATGTCAGATGGGCCTGCCATGCCAGCCACAGAGTTCCGGGAAGATAGAGAACCGCAACAGTTGCAGCAGCAATCAGTATGCCCTGCATCAGACGAGAATGAAGCTTGTCAAAAATCAAACCGGTCAGGATTACCAGAGGAATGTATCCGAGAAGGTAGCCCCCCGTGGGGCCAGCCACTTTGGCCAGTCCCGAACCGTAGGAAGAGAAAACGGGCAATCCTAATATTCCCAGAGCCAGATAAAGAAGGCAGCTGACCAGTCCGAGTTTCCATCCGAGGATACAGCCTGCCAGCATAATAATAAAGCTGCCCAGGGATAAAGGAACCGGGCTGACCGGGATGGGAAGAGCCAGAGGTGCAACGATGCAGATGATGGCTGTGATTGCTGCAGTCATAGTCATGGCAGAAACAGAAAAATGATTGTCAGGTCTTGATGTAGAATTCATAGGTAATGTCCTTTCTGTTGTTATGTCAGATATTGCATGGAGATCATGCATGAAAGAGTATAAAAAAAGGAAGAGGGGTTGTCAACCGGCATTTATAAAAATAAGGATTCTTCTGTTATTTAAAGGTTTAATGTGTTATTATAATAAACAAAGAAAAGTGAGCGTTGTGCTCGAAAGGAGAATTTTATGGTAACATCAAGAAGAAGATGGATGTATCTGCTTCTGGCGGCAGTACTCCTCCTTACAGCTTTTGCAGTGCCGGTTTTTGCTGAGGATGCTGCGGAAGCCGCAGAGGTTACATCCCCGTTTTATCAGACAATCTGGTCGCTTCTGCCACCGGTAATTGCCATTGGTCTGGCTCTGATCACCAAGGAAGTGTATTCTTCCCTGTTTATCGGAATTCTGATGGGTGGTGTTCTCTATTCAAATTTCAGTTTTGAGGGAACCCTTACTCATGCCTTTAATGATGGTATCGTCGCATCCCTGTCGGATGCCTACAATGTAGGTATCCTGATATTCCTTGTTATATTGGGAATTCTGGTTATGCTGATGAACAAGGCAGGAGGAAGCGCAGCATTTGGAAACTGGGCCGCAGAACACATTCATTCCAGGACAGGTGCCCAGCTGGCAACTATTGCTCTCGGTGTGCTGATCTTCGTTGACGACTATTTTAACTGTCTGACGGTGGGATCTGTTATGAGACCGGTTACTGACAAGAGTAAGATATCCAGAGCCAAGCTGGCATATGTCATCGATGCCACCGCGGCGCCGGTATGTATCATTGCTCCTGTATCTTCCTGGGCGGCAGCAGTCAGCTCTTATGTAGAGGACGGAAACGGTCTTTATCTTTTTATTAAGGCCATCCCTTATAATTTCTATGCTCTGCTTACTATTACCATGATGATCTTCCTGGCAGTGACGGATATGGATTACGGTCCCATGGCCAAGCATGAGAAGAACGCGAAGGAGAAAGGAGATATTTTCTCCGGAATGAAATCAAAAGCGGAGGAAGTAGCTTCCCAGGCTAACCCCAACGGTAAAGTGATGGATCTTGTATTCCCTATCGCTGTCCTGATTATCTCCTGTGTAACCGGTATGATTTATTCCGGCGGCTTCTTCGGAGGTGTCAACTTTGTTCAGGCTTTCTCTGACTGTGATGCTTCAGTAGGCCTGATGCTGGGATCCGCCGTGGCACTCATTATTACCATTATCTATTTCCTTGTACGCCGTATTCTTACATTTAAGCAGATTACGGACAGTATTCCGGAAGGTTTCAATTCCATGGTTCCGGCTATACTGATCCTTACTTTTGCCTGGAGTTTGAAGGCGATGACAGACAGCCTTGGAGCAAAACAGTTCGTAGAGAGTCTGGTTCGTTCTTCCGCCGGAGGATTCCAGTCCTTCCTGCCGGCTATCGTATTCCTGATTGCCTGCTTCCTGTCATTCTCTACAGGAACCAGCTGGGGTACTTTCGGTATTCTGATTCCGATTACTCTGGGAGTCTTCCCTCTGGATTCACCTCTCGGAGTTGTCAGTGTATCTGCATGTATGGCGGGAGCTATCTGTGGTGACCACTGTTCTCCGATTTCCGACACTACCATTATGGCCAGTGCGGGAGCCCAGTGTGATCATGTTACTCATGTATCCACCCAGCTGCCTTATGCCATAACGGTTGCGGCGGTAAGTTTCTTTGCCTATATATTTGCAGGATTTGTGCCCAATGCGATTATAGCATTGCCGGTGGCTATCGCTTTGATGATCGCCACTCTTGTTCTTGCCAGAAAGCTGGTTAAAACGGATGAATAAAAGAATGACCGAATATCGTATGGAAGAGCTGGCCTGTCCCAAGTGCGGCCACAAACATACGCTCAGGAAATATGCCAGGATTAATGTCACGGAAAAACATCATCTGAAGGAAGACATTTTGAAGAATCGTCTTTTTGCTTTTGCCTGCGAATCCTGTCAGTTCAGTGCTCCTTTAACCTACGAGAGTCTGTATCTTGACAGCAAAAAGAAGCTGGCCATATATCTGGCTCCGGCTATGCTCCCCGAGACAGAGGAAGAGCTGAAGAGACTGAATCAGGAGATTGAGGGGACCAAGAGGCTGGTCGACAATATCAATGATCTGAAAGAGAAGATCCTCATTGCGGATATGCAGTTTGACGACCGGGTGATCGAACTGATCAAGATTATGTATATCGGACAGATTAAAGAGGAGATGAAAGATGACAACATGATGGACATCCTCTTTGACTATTACGGGGCAAAGCCTTGCTTCCTGGTCTTTTTCGAGAAAAAAGGAATCGGCAGAATGCCCCTCAATCTGGAGTATTATCGGGGGATAGCTTCCCAGTACAGCAGACAGATTCGTGAGCATAGTTCCGACAGCTTTATGAAAGTAGACATGGAGTGGGCCGGACAGATTCTGTTTAAGCAGCCGAAGACATCGCCAAGCTGATAAAACATTGATAATAAGGTTCTATAAAAAACTTCTTGCATCGGTATTTCCTCTGTGTTATAATGTTATGGCTGTTTGGACAAAAGGGCTTCCCTTTTGCATGTATAGCAATAACTGGATCGGTGTCCGGCACCGATAATTATAATAAAGAGAATTAATTTAGAAGAGGTGAAGTAAGATGCGTGAAGGAATCCATCCAAAGTATTATCAGGCTAAAGTAGTATGCAACTGCGGTAACGAGTTCGTAACAGGATCCACAAAGGACGATATCCATGTTGAGATCTGTTCTAAGTGTCATTCTTTCTATACAGGACAGCAGAAAGCTGCCAAGGCTCGCGGACGTATTGATAAGTTCAACCGTAAGTATGGCATGACTCAGAATTAGCAGCCGAAAGGTTTTTTAAGCGACGGTACAGTATTTCACAGCAGGGTCCGCACAGGATCCCTGCTGTATTATACTGTGCCGTTGTTGTTTTTCTTTACAGATTATATATAACCATGGAGGTTTTGATTGAAAAAGACAAGTATCGGCGGACAGGCGGTTATGGAAGGGGTTATGATGAAGAACCTGGAGAAGTACGCTGTGGCTGTCCGCAAACCGAATAAGGAGATTGAGATTAAAAAGGGAGAGTACAGGAGTCTTTCTGAACGGGTTCCTGTTTTGGGCCTTCCTATCCTGCGGGGAGTGGTCGCCTTTGGTGAATCCCTCTATATCGGGATGAAAACCCTCTCCTATTCCGCAGAGTTTTTTGAGGAAGAAGAGGATGTCAAGCCGGGCCGGATCGAGACATTTCTGACAAAAGTATTTGGCGATAAGCTGGAAAGTATCCTGATGGCATTTACGATTATGCTGTCTGTGGTTCTGGCGGTGGGTATTTTTATGATACTGCCCTTTTTCCTGTCCCACCTTCTGCGGGGAGTGATTAGTTCCTACAGTATCAGAACCCTGATCGAGGGAGTGATCCGTGTTCTGATTTTTTTCCTTTATCTTTTGATGATCACAAAGATGGAGGAGATCAACCGTGTTTTCATGTATCATGGGGCAGAGCACAAGACGATTAACTGTCTGGAACACGGCGAAGAGCTGACGCCTGAGAATATCAGCAGGCATTCCAGATTACACAAGCGATGCGGTACCAGTTTTATGCTGATCGTGATGATTGTCAGTATCGTGGTATTTATGTTTATTCGGGCGGATTCTCTCCTGTGGAGATTTCTGCTCCGGATTCTGCTGGTTCCCCTCGTCGCAGGGATTTCCTATGAGTTTATCCGGCTGGCAGGAAGAAGCCAGTCGCCTATCGTAGACCGGCTGAGCAGACCGGGAATGTGCCTGCAGTATTTCACCACCAGAGAACCGGATCGGGACATGCTGGAAGTGGCTGTTGCTGCAGTGGAAGGAGTCTTTGACTGGAGAGCTTACCTGGAGGCAATGCATCGGGGAGAGCTGGAAGACTGACCGGAGGATTAATATGAAGATTCAGGAGATCCGGACCATGCTTCGCAGGAGACTGGAAGAAGCGGGAATCGAGTCGGCCGATACCGAGATATGGCTTATGCTTGAGGCTGTTCTGAAGATTACCAGAGCGGATTATTTCATGCAGCCGGACCGGGAGCTCGGCGAGGAAGAGATTCGTAAGCTGTGTTTTATGGCAGATAAAAGAGTAGAACATTTCCCGATTCAGTATCTCACTGGGGAGACGGAATTCATGGGATATCCCTTCCTGGTGAACAGGAGCGTGCTCATTCCGCGGCAGGATACGGAATGCCTTGTAGAGGAAGCCGTCCGGGAGGTTCGGGAGATGATTTCCCGGAGATCCGGACAGGTTATCCGGGTTCTGGATCTCTGCACCGGAAGCGGCTGCATTGGCATCAGTGTGAAGCTTTTCTGCCCGGAGACAGAAGTGATTCTTTCCGACCTGTCCCCGGATGCCCTGTCTGTGGCCGGGGAGAATGCCCGGAGGCTGAATGCTCCGGTAGAGATTATTCAGGGAGATTTATTTGAAAATATTGGCGGGAAGTTTGATGTGATTTTATCGAATCCTCCTTACATTCCTACCAAAGATATAGAGGAACTGATGCCTGAGGTTCGCGACTATGAGCCGGCGATGGCTCTTGACGGCGATGCGGACGGTTTGAAGTTCTACAGAAATATTATCGGCAGCGGGGGAGACTATCTCAACCGTGACGGACGGCTGATCATGGAGATCGGAGCATGGCAGGGGAAGGATGTCGCATCCATGTTACGGGAGGCAGGATACAGAGATATTCGGATTCTGCCGGATCTGGCCGGCCTGGACCGGGTGGCCCGCGCCATTCACTAATTACAGCTGGGAGGTAGCATATGTTTGATAAATTAGAAGATCTGGTTGCACGTCTTCAGGAGGTAATGAAGCAGTTAAGCAATCCTGATGTGGTAAACGATCAGGAGCAGTTTCGCGCTCTGATGAAGGAACAGAACGACCTGACTCCTATTGTGGACAAATACAATGAATATAAAGAGGCACAGCAGACCATTGAGGACAGTCTGGAGATGCTGGAGGAAGAAAGCGACGAGGATATGAGAGAGATGTTGAAGGAAGAGCTCTCTGATGCCAGAAAGAAAGTGACTTCCTGTGAAGAAGAGCTTAAGATTCTTCTTCTTCCCAAGGACCCCAACGATGATAAGAATGTTATCGTGGAGATTCGTGCCGGTGCCGGCGGGGACGAAGCGGCTCTGTTTGCGGCAGAAATTTACCGCATGTACAAGTCTTACGCAGAGTCCAGACGTTGGAAGACGGAATTCATTGATGTCAACGAGAA
>CACXGS010000421.1 GCA_902767195.1 uncultured Lachnospiraceae bacterium
AACAATATGAGAAGATAAAGGCCGACGTAGATGGCGATAATAGTATCCTATTAAAACACTTCCTGTCAAGTTTGGTCCGTCAGGTCTACTTCCATTATCTGATTAATTACCCTGGCGTTTTGGATGAGGCAGAGTTAAAAGTCTTCGACACTGATTTGCAACAAATAAGTGTCGAGATATATCAAAGTGTAGAAGATTCCGTTGACATCCGGAAGTTTGGATCCTTCTATTACATCAGGGACTTTAGGAAAAGCGGTACCAGGAATACGCTAAAGTATAGATTTTTCGATCTATGTGTCAATACAATGAAGCTAATCAATAAAATTAGAAAGAAATGACTGTTGCTATCATTGTTGCCGGAGGCTCTGGACATCGAATGGGCCAGAGTATACCGAAACAATTTATCACAATTCACGACAAACCAGTTCTCATTTACACTTTAGAGGGCTTTCAAAGGCATCCGATGATAGATGCCATAGAAGTAGTTTGTATAGATGGGTGGCAAGAAATGGTTTGGGCATATGCCAAGCAGTTTGATATTTCTAAATTAAAATGGGTCGTGACTGGTGGACAGACAGGCCAGGAATCTATCAGAAATGGTGTCTTCAATCTTGAAGGGCAATGCTCAGATAATGATATCGTGATTATTCATGATGGAATTCGTCCTCTTGTTGATGAGTATGTTCTTACTGACGTTATTGATAAAGCCGTCCAGTTTGGAAATGCGGTCACCTCGATGCCGTACAACGAGCAGATATTCTTGGTCGATGAGACTAACCCTTCAACTACAAAAAAGTATATCCCTAGGGAAACATTACGGCGGGTCGCGACACCTCAGGCATATCTCTTTTCCAAACTGTCCTGGGCATATCACGAGGCTTTTGAAAAGGGAATAGGTATTTATGGGTCTTCTTATACAAATACTATGATGGTGGAACTTGGGGAGACTCTTCATTTCGCTGCTGGCTCCGACAAGAATATCAAGCTAACCACCAAAGATGACCTTGAGCTGTTCAAAGGTTATCTTGCCAGAGAAGAATAGGAAGTTCAATGGTCTTAGACAAGAAGAATACATATTATCAGGAAGATTTAGACTTCATCCTCAAGGTTGAAGGGGTTGAAAGCCTTAGAGGAAAGACTGTTCTTATAACCGGCGCTTCGGGAATGGTGGGCGTTTGCCTTATTGATGCTCTGATGAAGTACAACAACCAGAGCCAGGCAGGTATTGTTATTTATGCAGTTGGCCGTAATAAAGAAAAAGCTTCAGCCAGATTGGGTGAGTACTATTCAAATCCTTGCTTCCATTTCTTGGAACAGGACGTTCGAGACCCGTTCCCGGCCGATCTTATAGCAGATTACATCATACCCCTTGCCAGTAATACACATCCCCTGGCATATTCTAGATATCCTGTTGAAACTGTTGAGATTAATGTAAAAGGTGCCGAAAACGCACTGAAGAAGGCTAAGCAATGCGGTGCAGCCCTTTTGTATCCTTCAACAGTAGAGGTATATGGGAACGGATCCGAAGTCTTTGATGAGACTTATACAGGAAAGCTAAATCTTTCAACTTCACGAGCTTGTTATACGGAGTCCAAGAGAGTAAGTGAAGCGTTATGCCAATCTTATATTTCCGAGTTTGGCGTAAACTGTAAAATAGTACGTCTTAGCCGATTATTTGGGCCAACAATGTTGGAAGGCGATACTAAAGCATCTTCACAATTCATATTAAAAGCTTTGGCTGGAGAAGACATTGTTTTAAAGAGCCAAGGAAATCAACTGTTTTCTTATACTTACGTGGCAGATGCCGTTCAGGCAATTCTGTTTGTTATGTTGAATGGAGAATCTGGCCAGGCTTATAATATTGCGAGTAATGAATGTAATGTGAGGCTTGCAGATTTCGCCGCACTTTGTGCTCAGATGGCGGGTAAGTCTGTGGTTTATGACTTACCATCCGAAGCCGAGGCTCGCGGTTACTCGGTCGCGACAAAGGCGGTGCTATCTGTTGATAAAATTGCAGAACTAGGTTGGAAGGCCTCATTTGTTTTCCAAGAAGCGCTAAAAAGGACATATATTATCTTAACTGATTCTAGTTTGTGATATTATGAATCTTTCCGAAGAGACCAGAAAAGGGTTTACCATTTCAAGGGAGATGAAGGAGATATGGGCTTTGCAGACAAATATGGCTAAGTATCTGTTAGATGTTTGTGAGAGGAATGGATTGAGAATCTGGGCTGATGGAGGGACATTGTTAGGAGCTGTCAGGGAGAATGGTTATATTCCGTGGGATGATGATATGGATTTCCTGATGTTGAGGGAAGACTACGATAAATTAGTCGCTATCTCCGACTTGGAATTCAAGAACCCATATTTTTTTCAGTATCTTGGCAAGGAGAAAGATTATATAAGAGGACATGCACAGATTCGCTATCGCGGTACTGCAGCTATACGGTATGAAGATGTGTGGAAATCTTTTAACCAGGGTGTGTTCATTGATATTTTTGTTTATGATACCATCCCTGATAGTGATTCTTCCGAGTGGAAGAAAACCTTAGAAAGAGCTGATAAAATAGAGAGGGTACTTATCTCTTCATCTTTTCACAACGGACGTTTTTTTTCTCCCATTACATATCCCAGATGGATATATAGTAATTGTTATATCTTGCTGAAAGGTAAAAATAACTTGATGAGAGAATATGAGGACCTTTTCAGACAATATGATGTTCCAGGCAATAAACGGATAGCTCCCCCATGTTTCAATCGAAAGATATTCAAGACTGCGACTAAACTGAAAGAATGGTACAGAGAGACGGTCTTTTTCCCGTTTGAAGATTTCCAAATACCAGTTCCTGTTGATTATGACATGGTCTTGAGGACTCAGTATGGAGACAACTATATGACTCCAATCAAGGACCCAAGTTATCATGGCGGATTTGAAGTTTTGGATGCGCATAATGATTATACATCCTATTTAAAAG
>CACXGS010000422.1 GCA_902767195.1 uncultured Lachnospiraceae bacterium
GAATTGGGAATGGCCGCAAGAAAGGCCAGCTGGGAAATCGTCAGCTCCGAGGATTTCTTGCCGAAATATCCTTCTGCCGCTGCTTCCAGCCCGTAGAAACCGTTGGCAAAATACACGTTGTTAATATAGTACTCCAGTATTTTTTCCTTGGTATACTTTTTCTCTAACTCTCCTGCGATAAAGATCTCGCGGATCTTTCTGGTATAGGTTTTCTCAAATCCCAGAAATATATTTCTTGCCAGCTGCTGGGTGATGGTACTTCCGCCCATGGATTTCTCCCCGCGATGCAGGGCCAGGGCGATGACCGACCTGGTAATACCTACAAGATCAATTCCCCGATGACTGGCGAAATGCTTATCTTCCACGGCAATAAAAGCGAGCTTTGCCGCGTCCGGTATATCCTTGTAGGACAGGTAATAGACATCTTTGTCCCCCTTCAGCTTCTTAATCTCGTTATTGTCTGTGTCATATATAATGGAAGTAAGTTCTCCGCGGAAGGTGGAATCATCACTTTGCTCCACCACGGCCTTAGCTTCCCGGTACATCCGGAACAGGGGTATTCCTATTTTTCGAATTCCCAGATATCCTCCCACAATGATTGCAATCACCAGGAGTGTTCCCCAGATTTTTGCTATTCTGAGGAATACCGTCTGTTTCTGTTTTGTCCGCTTTCTCACTCTGCCGGAACTGTTTTTCTTTCCCATCTTTTACCTCCAGAGGCTGATCAGGAGTCTCTTTTCTTTGCGATGCTATTATTGTATAAGGTCTGAATTCATGCTATCCTTGTATTAGCATACTTGATTCTCAAAATTATTGTAGAGGAATAATCCTATGTCCGTAAAGAAATCACTGCCCTCATCTGCCATAAAAATGATCGCGCTGATCACCATGTTCACAGATCACATGGGGTATGCTCTCGGCCGTACCGGCTTTCTCTTTATCCCCCGTATCCTCGGTCTGACCACAGATCCCTATATTGTCTCAGAGTGGGTCTGGCTGGTCTTTCGCAGTGTGGGACGTATCGCTTTTCCTCTTTTCTGTTTCATGCTGGTGGAAGGATTCTTCCACACCGGGAGCCACCGGCGTCATCTGATTCTTCTGGGGTCCTTTGCCCTGATCTCCGAGATTCCCTTTAATCTTTTTTTCCGGATGAAGATTTCCTATCTCCCTCATCAGAATACTCTTTTCACCTTATTCATGGCCTATGTGGGTCTCCTTCTTCTGGACCGGTGTACAGGAGACTATCGTTTTCTGGCATTTCTGTTCCCGCTGGCGGCGGAATTCCTGCACACAGACTACGGCGCAGAAGGCGTGTTTACGGTCTATCTGTTTTACCTGGCAGCCAGAAGAAAGGGGGGAGATCTCTCCCGGGCAGGGGCAGCAGATTATTTTTTAGCATTATGTCCTCTGCTGGTGTCAGCCTTGTCCTGGAAGGTTGAGATCTGCTGTATCCTTTCTCTTCCCATCCTTCTTCTATATAACGGAGAAAAAGGATGGTCCCGAAAGTATTTCTTCTATTTGTTTTACCCTCTTCACCTGCTGGCCCTCTATCTGCTCCGCCTGAGGCTGTAAAGAGTGCTCCCGATGCCTTATCTACTCCAAATAGGAATAGAAGACATTACCGGCTTTGGCAAATTTCTTTCTCAGCTCATCCCGGAATACGGATGTTGAGAGACCGGTCACCGGATCCAGATAGCGGATGTTGGTGGAATTATAGCTCATGACAACCACAAATCGTTTCTCGGAATACTTGGCAAGAACCGGCGAGCCTTTACTCACATAATAAAGAATCTCGTCCGTGGTACAACCTGTCAGGTTCAGCGTCTTGTGGCCACTGTATTTCTCCAGAAGGGAGGCCGGGTTCCCGGCGTTGGTATCGATTTTCCGGGGAGGAATGCTCTTTCCGTTTACTGCAGCGATCATGGAGAGGCATCCGGCCAGGGATTTCCGGTCGGAAGACACTTTCTCCACATTATTCATCCCTGCAACCTTCCGGTAACTGGCAAAGGCGCACTCCCAGAGGATGGTTTCGTTGCTGTCCACCACATGCCCTCTCTTTTCGGAGGCGATGGAAATCGCCTTAGCCAGCGAATGGCAGCTTCCCGTCTCCTCTCCGGAGGCATAAACATAATACCTCATGGTGTTGCCGCCAAGCTCCTTTAAGATCATCAGTGGGCTGTCCTCTCTCGTAGTGATCCTGGCTACCTGCAGGTCCGGTTTTACCTGAATATAAATGTAGTCCGGGAATCCCAGATACAGCTGGTTCCAGTAGGTTCCGGAATATTCGTAAGTCAGAAATGCCTGGTCTTTCACATCTTTGTCTTTATACCTGATATAATCCTTCTGACCGGTAGAACGGATCGCCGACCCGTTTTTCTTTTTCTTGCCAATCGTCATCTGAAGGACATTTCCTTCAATATGGGCATCCACAAAATAGCGGTTGGATTTTTTGTAAGTCTTAACCTCCTTGCCATCCTTGTTGACAAAACGAAGGACTGAAATCGGGAAAAGAATGGTTCCGTCATTTCGAATACCCAGATTCTCTTCTTCCGCTTCACCGTAGATAAAATCTTCCGTGAGGAAGCCTACTGCACATAGAAGCTTTGATGTGTCACAGGAAAATGTTTTCCTGGTCCCGGTTTCCAGATTGATCAGTTCCAGTTCCCGGCTCTTCATCAAATCCTTTTCCGGCTGAATGGCGATGATACTCTGACTCTCTGAGGCAGTCAGCATATCGTCTTCCAGACCTTCTCTCATCACATTGAAGGTCTTTTCCTTCAGGTCAATCTCATAGAGTGTCCCCCCGAGACAGCAGTAGAATTTGTTTTCTTTATTCAGATAGGTAAACTTCTTTACATCCTCTTTCATTTCTTCATAGGACATAGGAGTTTCCAGGAAAGTCATTTCTTCTGAGGTGTTTCTTCGGGCATCATAACGCATGATCAAAAGCCCGTTCTGTCCTTCTCTGTGTCCCCGGTTAATATAGCCGTAGGCGATGTAAACGATATTTCCCCTGTCATCCATTGTGAGGGTCTTAATCCCGTGACAGTGGTTATCGTTGTGAAGGTCGGTCTTCAGTTCCGGGACGAAACTGTAGACATTGGTCACGTTGGACTTCTGATAGTCATAATACCATAACTGTCCCTGTTCGGAGAAGCAGGCCTTCTTTCCCTCATCGGCAGAAATAAAGCTCACTGCATTCCTGTCCTGGACACCCAGGCTGATCATGCTTTTTCCGGAATCGATCAGCTCCTCATTGTAGTAGGCATCCATGGTCCGCTCATAGTCGAGCAGGTACATACGGGATGGTGTATAGCGCATCTTGTAGTATTCCGTCAGGTCATACTCCTGTTTAATCTCTTCCGAAGAAACAATGGTATTCATCTGCAGGACAATATACGTGTCGTTGAGTTCCCGGATGGATACGCGGGGTTCCTCCTGCTGCTGCATCTTTGCCCTGCCGAAATACACCGCAGAGAGACTGGAATGAATATCTACATTTTCTATCGTGCTCTCTCTGACATTTTCCGAAGGTTCCAGATAGATTGCATTGCTGTCTATGGTTCCTTCATCAAACAGGTTATCGTGGAAATTCTTTGCGAATTCCAGGTATTCCGGGAAATGACTCCCGGATCCGTTCATCAGTTTTGTATAATAATAGACCTGTGTATTGCTGTCCAGGCGAATGCCCAGTTTCAGATAATAATACTCATTGTCTTTGATCTCTGTCTTAAAAGAAAGATCCGCTGTTCTGACATTATTGGAGGTGTCTACTTCCAGCTTGTTCAGTGTTCCCTTCTCTAGCGGGTCTTCCGGATCTCTGCGAAAGAGAGTATAGTGTATGGCGGTAATGTCATAATCATAATGATGAAGACGCAGCTGGATCGTTCCTGTAGTATCTGTCAGGGCAATCTGGTTCCGAACCAGTGCCAGATTGATATCACTCCGGTAACCCATCATCAGATCATAGTTGATTCCGTCTGTCCCGATCTCCATCACCGGATAGGATGGATTAGAGAGCTCAGCTACCGCCTCTCCCTTTTTCTTCAGATCCATATAATTAAATATGGTAAAGGAAATGACAAACATGACCACTGCCAGAAGCAGCTGTATACCGATGATCATGATATTCTTTTTCATTCTCCCATCTCTCCTTCTCTGACCAGGGATAACAGGGTCGGCTGAAAACCGAACATATCACAAAGTGCCTGTACTTCCTTAAGCGCTCTCTCTTCCTGTTTCTCTCTTCTTTCTTTTCTCTTCATCGCACGGATGAGAAGATTCTTTGGAGTATGCTCTGTCTCGATAAACTCCAGGATCTGGGTGTCATAACCCGAGGCTTCCATCAGTTTCCCCCGGATTCCGTCGGTAGCCAAGGCACAGAACCGTTCCTTTAATATACCGTAATCTGTCAGGGGACAGAAGGGATCTGCCTCTTTAAGCTGCCCGTTCAGTTCATGCTGACAGCAGGGCACGGAAAGAATAACCTCCGCCCCCCATCGGACTGCCTTATAAAGAGCATAATCGGTCGCTGTATCGCAGGCGTGGAGAGTCACCACCATATCCACTCCGGATACGCCTTCGTATCTCTCAATATCCCCTTCCAGAAAATCCAGCTTGTCATAACCGTATTTGTCCGCCAGTCTGCTGCAGTCCCGAATCACCTTTTTCTTCAGATCCAGGCCGATGATATGAATATCCAGCCCTTTCAGGTAATGGAGGTAATAATACATGGCAAAGGTAAGGTATGATTTGCCGCAGCCGAAATCAAGGACCGTTACTTCCCGGTCCCGGGGAAGGGATGGCAGGATATCCTCGATAAATTCCAGAAAGCGGTTAATCTGGCGAAACTTATCATATCGTTTACGGACGATTTTTCCTTCTTCTGTCATGACCCCAAGGTCCACAAGAAAGGGAACCGGAGTCCCCTCTTCCAAAAGATAGGCCTTCCGGCGATTATGGGAAAGCCGGATCAGATCCGGCTGTTCTGCTTTCCGGGCTTTTCTTTTTATGGTAGTCTTGCCCTTTTTGCTGACTGTGACAGAAATCTCCTCCTTCTCTGTCCGGATCTGCACCTGCCGAAAGCCGGGGATGATCTCCAGAATGTCCTTCAAAGCAGTTTCTGCATCGGTATTCTTATGAAAAACCTGCTTACCGTCCCAGTCTTCTCTCTGAAAATGCAGAGCGCCCTTAATCATCACGGGCCGGATGGTAACTTTTTTAATCCCATCTGCTTTCCTGGGGCTGCTGATGATCATTTTGATCAGGCTTATATCCAGTATTCTTCTGATCTCGTCGTGTAAAGAATCCATATCATCTACTCTTCATTACTATTATCATTAATCAAATTCTGCACCAGTCCGACAGCTTCTGTCAGACTGGGAATTACAGCCAGACAGCGGAGGCTTAGGTCTTCCGGAACCGGAATCAGGTCCGGCACGGCGATGACCGGTATCCCCCCGGCAATGGCTGCTTTTATTCCATTAGGAGAATCCTCAAAAACCAGTGTCTCCTCCGGCAGGACTCCAAAGTGATCACAAATTGCCAGGAACACATCCGGGGCAGGCTTGCCCTTTTCTACATTTCTTGAAGATAACACATAGGAGAAGTACTTTGCAACCCCGGTCAGCTCCAGATTGTTCCGTATCACATCATCATCCGATCCGCTGGCAACGGCCAGAGGGATTCCTTCCTCTTCCAGAACGGCAAGAAGTGCTCTCAGCCCTTCTTTTACCGGAGGACCGTATTTCGTAAAACTCTGATTCCTGACTTCCCCGACCGCCTTATAGAGGCCATCCGGGTCGCAGTCTTCCCCGAAATCCATCTGATACTGCCGCAGAATATCATTATAATTTTTCCCAAGGGTTTTTATGAATTGTTCTTTGGTTACCGGAAGGCCAAAGCTCTTTCCTACTTCCAGATAGGCCCGCATGGTCGCTGCTTCCGTGTCGAACATGAGGCCGTCCATGTCAAAAATAATCAGTCTGATCATAATCTCTCCTGCATACCGGTATTTGATCTTCGAAGTATTATTCAGTCAAGGACCCCTTCCCATTGCAAAAAGCAATGAAAGAAGGGGTCGTCATATCTGAAGGATCTTCCGTGAAAAATCTTATTCTTCCTCTTCCCCGTCATCCTCCAGTTCATCATCATAATCATCCGCAAGCGCCTGAACCTCTTCTGACAGTTCACGAAGACTGTTGAGCATCTCAGCCTTCTTTTTGGCGAGCTCTTCGAAACGGATTCTGTCTTCTTCCAGATTGCGGATCCGCTCATCCTTCTCGGCGTAAGCCTCCTCAAGGATCGTCTTCTTCTGCTCCTCCACATCGGCACGAATCTCATCCGCACGGGTATTGGCATCTCCCACGATAATCTCAGCCTGGACATTGGCCTCTTCGAGAATGGTATCTGCCTTAGTGCGGGCCTGTGTCAGAATTCCGTCTGCCTGGGTCCGTGCATCGCCAAGAATGCTCTCTTTCTGGTCATCGATCAGGGACAGCTGTCTGCAGAGAAGGTCGGCATTCCTCATATACTGATTATAAGCTTCATCGGTATTAGCAGGAGCTCTCTTCTCCGGCTCTTCCACTTCTTCTGTTTCCTCATCGACCAGGAGGACTGCAGGCTCTTCATCCTCTTCATCATCCTCTTCTTCTGATTCTGCAGCAACAGAAATCACTTCTTCAGCCGGCTGGCTGTCAGAAGTTTCATCTTCATCCTCTTCTTCCTCCAGATCTGCAAGCTCTTCCTCAAGCTCAAGCACTCTGTTCTCAAGATGATCTGCTCTTTCATTGGCTTCATCAAGCTGGGCTTCTGCAATCTCGGCACGTTCTGTTGCCACCCGCAGCTGTTCTTCCAAATCCGCGATCTGCTCTCTAAGCGCGATAATCTGTTCCGAAGCATCATCTGCCTCCGGTTCTGCTTTTACCACATCACCCTCCGTGTCGGCAGATTCTTCCTCGTCTCCCTCTTCGCCGTACAGATCAAATAAACCTGCTTCCTTTTTCTCCGGTTCCGCAGTCTTCTCTGCCCCGGCAGAAGGATCTGAAGCTTCCACGACGATCTCTCCGCTCTTTAATGCAGCAATCTCCGCATCCTTGGCTTTCACCAGATCCATGATCTCATCATTGATCTTATCCAGCTGGACATCTACTTCATCCCTGTCATATCCGAACATGGTTGTCCGGAATGTCAGCTCTTCAATATAAGTTACTAATTCGTTAAGATTCATTACTGCCCCTCCTGAGTCCTCAGACCATGTCTTCATTTCTACTTATCATTATAAACAATCTCGCGAATCTGTCCATCTATTTTTATTTGCTGATACTTAGTCTTAGGAGTGCTCTCTTAAGGGCCAGTTCAGCCTTGAGAAGATCCGTGGCGCCATCCGGATTGCTGATGCGGCGCTCTGCCCGGACTCGCGCTTCCTCCGCTCTGGCACGATCAATGTCTTCCGGCCATTCCACGGCTTCTGCCAGAATGATTACTCTGTCCCCGGAAACCTCCACAAAGCCGGAGTGGAGAGCAGCCGTTTTTTCTCCTTCCGGTGAGGTAATCACCAATAGTCCGGGAGCAATAATCTGTGTCATGGGAATGTGTCCGGCATAGACACCTACCTGACCTTCTGTGGTATTGTATTCTACCATGGACACCTGGCCGGAGTAAAATACTTTATCCGGTCGGATCACTTCCAGCATAAATAATGTGTCAGCCATGTTATCACCTACTTATTGAAGCGGGCCAGGACGTCATCCATGTTGCCGGCATTGAGGAACATTCCTTCCGGGATGTCATCAAACTTTCCGTCAAGCAGGTCTCTAAAGTCCTGAATGGTCTCGGAAAGAGGTACATACCGTCCCGCTGTTCCTGTAAACTGCTCTGCCACAAAGAAAGGCTGTGACAGGAATCTTTGCACTTTACGGGCGCGGGCTACCAGCATTTTGTCATCCTCGGACAGCTCATCCATACCCAAAATGGCAATGATATCCTGAAGCTCCTTATATCTCTGAAGAATCTCCTGGACGCTTCTGGCTACCTGGTAATGATCTTCGCCGACAATCTGGGGATCCAGTATCCTGGAAGTGGATTCCAGAGGATCCACTGCCGGGTAGATTCCCTGCTCTACGATAGCACGGGATAATACCGTGGTGGCATCCAGATGGGCAAATGTGGTTGCAGGCGCCGGGTCTGTCAGGTCATCCGCCGGCACATAAACTGCCTGTACGGAAGTGATCGACCCGTCTTTGGTCGAGGTGATGCGCTCCTGAAGAGCGCCCATCTCTGTCTGAAGTGTAGGCTGGTATCCCACCGCACTGGGAACACGTCCAAGCAGGGCGGATACTTCTGATCCCGCCTGAGTAAAGCGGAAAATATTGTCGATAAACAAAAGGACATCCTTTCCGGCTTCATCCCGGAAATTCTCGGCTATGGTAAGTCCCGTCAGGCCTACTCTCATACGAGCTCCCGGGGGCTCATTCATCTGGCCGAATACCATGGCCGTCTTCTCTATAACACCGGATTCACTCATCTCCGTGTAAAGGTCATTTCCTTCACGGGTGCGCTCACCGACTCCGGTAAATACAGAGTAACCGCCGTGCTCTGTTGCAATATTACGGATCAGCTCCTGAATCAGGACGGTCTTTCCTACACCGGCTCCTCCGAAAAGGCCGATCTTTCCGCCTTTCTGATAAGGACAGAGCAGGTCGACAACCTTGATTCCCGTCTCCAGAATCTCCATTTCCGTAGACTGCTCGGCAAAGGTCGGGGCTTTCCGGTGAATGGGATCTCTTCTCACGCCTTCCGGAGCAGGTTTATTATCAATCGGTTCGCCTAAAACATTAAAAATACGTCCCAGTGTCGCCTCTCCTACCGGCACCGTGATAGGTGATCCGGTAGCTTTTGCGTCCATCCCCCGGATCAGTCCGTCCGTCGGTCCCATAGCAATACAGCGGACTGTGTCATCTCCGAGATGCTGGGCAACTTCAGCCACCAGTCTGGATCCGTCATTCCTTGTAATTTCAACGGCTTCGTTGATTTCCGGAAGGACCCCCTGTGCAAACTTCATATCCAGGACAGCGCCGATTACCTGGGTAATCTTTCCTGTGTTTTGTGCTGCCATCTCATTACTCCTTTTATAAATAAATGCTTCTATTCAATAATCCCTCATGCCGGCTTAACCGGCATCTGCCAGTCAGCTCAGGGCCTCTGCTCCGGATATGATCTCCGTAAGCTCCTGAGTAATTGCTCCCTGTCTTGCCCTGTTATAAGCCAGGGATAGATTGGCGATCATTTCCTCCGCATTGCTGGTCGCGGAATCCATGGCCTGCATCCTTGCTCCGTTCTCGCTGGCAACGGCTTCAATCAAGGCTCCGTATATCGTGCTGTTCATATATTTGGGAATCAGCATATTAAGGGCCTCCTCCGCCTCAGGCTCATAGTTCATGGGTGCCTGCGCCTCCGTCTTGCCGTCTTCTTCTCCCTCTTCTGTTTCCGGAACAAAATCCGTCACTTCCACCGGAAGAAGCTTCAGGAGAGTGGGTACATGGACCACAGTATTCTTAAAAAATGTATAGGCAAGCCAAATCTCTCCGATCTCTCCTGCATTGTAAGCCGCGAGCATCTGGTCTCCCAGAGCGGCTGCATCGGAAAACAGCGGCTCATTGATTACATCAGAATCATCCTGGAAAATGGAATATCCCCGGTGGTTCAATGCTTCAATGCCCTTCTTTCCGACACCGTAGATTCTGACCTGGTCTTTTTCCCATCCCATCTCTTCGATCTTTTTCACAACATTGTTATTATATCCGCCGGCCAGACCCCGGTTGGAAGTCACAACAAGAATTCCCTTCTTGTCGGAATTATTGTGAATCAGATAGGGATGCTGAAGGCTGCCTGATTTGGAGAGAATCGACTGGATGGTGGTGTACACTTTTTCAAAATAAGGCTTTGCCTGTTCCGCTTTGGTCTTTGCTTTCTGGAGTTTAACCGTTGCCACAAGTTTCATGGCCTTGGTAATCTGCTGGGTGCTCTCTATACTATCTCTCCGCCGTTTGATATCTCTCATGGAAGCCATATGTTCTCACCGTCCTTAAAATTGCTTTTTGAACTGTTCTATGGCTTTCTTCATCAGTGCTTCTGTCTCGTCACTGATCTCCTTCGTCCAGCGGATGGATTCGTAAATCTCAGGATATCTGCTGTCGACGTATTCGTGGAGTCCTTCCTCAAACTCCAGAACTCTCTCCACCGGCACGTCCAGAAGATAACGTCTGGTCACCGCGTAGATTGTCAGGATCTGTTTCTCAACAGGAAGCGGCCTGTACTGAGGCTGTTTCAGGATCTCCCTGACTCGTTCTCCCTGATCCAGACGCTC
>CACXGS010000423.1 GCA_902767195.1 uncultured Lachnospiraceae bacterium
TCTTCATCTCCTTTGGCTTGTTCAGGAGGACCCGCACCGTCATGTAATTGACAAAACTGCCGAAATTGCGGAACCTGCTCTGCTTCTTTGTCTCGTAATATCCATAGACAATATCATATCCCTTCGTCAGCTCGTCCAGCAGGATCGGCAGCTGGGACGGATGGGTCTGCATGTCGTCATCCATGGCGATCAGGATATCGCCCTTCGCGTAATTCAGCCCGGCCATGACCGCGTTATGCTGGCCGCTGTTCTTCGCCAGCTCGATCACCCTGACACAGCTATAATCCTGCACCAGTTCCCGCAGTACCCGGACCGTCTTCCCTCCGTCCGGAGAGCAGTCATCTACAAGAATGAATTCGTACTGATCTCTTCCGAGGCGCTCAAGCTCTGCACTGGTCATTTCCACCAGTTTTCGAAGGGTTGCCGAGGATTTATAGCACGGCACAACGATGGAATGAAGCAAAACAACACCTCCGTTTATTGATAAAAGTTTTTAATTCTCTTACATACGATCTCCACATCCTCAGGAAGCAGGCCGTAGTAAAGAGGAAGCCGAACCAGTCGTTCGCTTTCTCTGGTGGTATAGCGGTCCGTTCCGTGAAAACGGCCGTACCTCTTTCCGGCAGGGGCTCCGTGAAGCGGGATATAATGGAATACCGTAAAGATCTCCTTCTCCTTCAGGTAGCGGATGAGATCGGAACGGACAGAAAGGTCTTTGGCTTTAATATAAAACATATGAGCATTATGCTGACATTCTTCCGGGACGGTCGGGAGCTCGATCAGTCCGGCGTCCCTGAGAGGAGTGAGCAGCTCATAGTAAAGATTCCAGGATGCCAGACGGTTTTTGTTGATTTCCTCTGCCATCTCCAGCTGTGCCCACAGATAGGCAGCGTTCATGTCACTGGGCAGGTAGGAAGAACCGGCTTCCACCCAGGTATATTTATCAATCTCACCCCGGAAGAATTTGCTGCGGTTGGTTCCTTTCTCCCGGATGATCTCTGCCATTTCCCTGTTGGCTGCGTCTCTGATGAGGAGGGCACCGCCTTCGCCCATACTGTAGTTCTTGGTCTCGTGGAAACTGTAGCATCCAAAGTCGCCGATGGCGCCCAGTGCCTTTCCTTTATAGGAGGCCATAACACCCTGGGCAGCATCCTCAATGACAAGAAGATGGTGTCTTCTGGCAATATCCATGATGGTATCCATCTCGCAGCCGACGCCGGCATAGTGAACCGGGACGATAGCTCTGGTCTTGTCCGTGATGGCATCTTCGATCAGAGATTCATCGATGTTCATGGTATCAGGACGAATATCTACGAATACTGCTGTTGCTCCCCGGAGCACAAAAGCGTCTGCCGTGGAGACAAAAGTATAAGAAGGCATGATAACTTCATCACCGGGCTGGATATTGGCAAGGAGAGCAGCCATCTCCGTAGCGTGGGTGCAGGAGGTGGTAAGAAGAGCTGCCGCAGTGCCTGTATGATCTTCGATCCAGCGATTACATTTTTTTGTGAATTCCCCGTCTCCGCTAATCTTGTGGTTTTGGATAGCCTGGGTCATATATTCTGTTTCTTTTCCTGTAAAAGGGGGAATATTAAATCGAATCATAAGGACTCCTTTATAGTGAATTTCTTTCTCCCTCCTCATAGAGGAGGGAGTCTTAATCTTTATCACATGAATATCTGTAAGTATACACGGTTTCGATTAATATGTTCCAGTTATTTGGAATATTATAACAAAAAGTAAGGGTGATGTATAGTAATTCGAAAGAAAATGTAATAATTTTAATATTTTCGTTAGATTTTTATTGACCTTTTCTTATTATGAATATATAATAGATTAACAATACGATTTTCATTCATTACGAAATTATGACAAAAAGATAGCAGAGACTGTATATCAAAAGATGGAGGAAGGAATGAAGATGGATACAGCAGTGAAAAAGAGAATGATTAATGTTATATTATATGTTCTTGTATGTGCGGCTTTTCTTGTCTGCGGCATGAAAGTCAGTGCAAAAAGGATTGACAGGGAGACCTCTTCCAAAGAGCTTTCCACCCTTGCCAAGACACCTTACATCAAGGACAGATCCGTTATCGTCTTAAGATTTCAGGATTTCGCCAAAAGGGGATATGATTACACGCTGACTAATTTGAAGACCAAAGAGAATCACAAGGGAAAGATTCGTTCCGGAATAGGGATTTTTTCCTTTGATCTGAAGAAGTACGGCCTTTACTCTGAGGGAACAGGATACAAGCTGGTCCTTCGCACAAAGAGTGGGAAAAAGCAGTGTACGACAAGATATTATACAGCGTCAGCCCTGAAAGATATCGAGGTATCTCAGCTGAAAGACAACTCGCTGGAGTATCGCTGGAAGCTGACCAATAATAAAGCATATACAGGTTTCCTGGCAATGGCTACCAGAAAAAAGAATCCGGTCATGCCGGAGATCCGAACTATGGTTGCTAACGGTCAGGGGAAACTTGATTCAAAGAAGTTTTCCTCCGGTACATATACTGTTTCCGCAATTGCCTACCGGCTGATTGGAGGTTACAGATATTACGGAGAACGTATCGCTAAGGTCCTGGAATATGAGAAGACTCCGGGAAGAGTGACAGGGCTGCAGGTAAAGGAAGGCGCCAACAGTGCTTCCCTCCGTTGGAATCCTGTAGACGGAGCAGTCAGCTACAGAGTGTATGCTAAGAAACCCGGCGGGAAATATCATTTAAAAGGTGACCAGGTCAAAGCGACATCTTATAAGGTGACCGGCCTGAAGGCAAATGCCAAATATATCTTCTGTGTAAGAGCGGTCATGGGCTTCGGCAGTGATCTGAAACTTGGGGCCATGTCCCTGGAAGACAGTGTGAAGATTCCCAATGCGGCACCGGACATCCGCAGGATTGTTCCTACACTTAATAAGAATAATGAACTCTCCATTAAGTGGAAAGAAGTGACGAATGCCAGGGCCTACTGGGTATATGCCAGAAAAACCGGCACAGAGAATTACACTCTGCTCGGAAAGACAAAAGACACGATCTTCAGCCTGAAAGACCTGAATCGTCAAACCAGCTATGATATCGTTGCCTATGCAGTGTCAAAAGTGGATGGGAAGAAATATAAGTCGCCGAACGGATCGAATGTGATTACCCTGACTCCGGCAGAATATGTTAAAACCCACCGTCAGCAGCTCCTTGCCTCCACTGTTCGTACGATCAAGTATCACCACTACAGCTGTGAATATACATCCAAGAGGTATAGCAGGGAAGTCAAAGAAGCCTATGTGAATTACAAAGGCTTTGAGAGTAAGACCAGGTATTTAATCTGGGTAAGCCGGTATACTCAGCAGACGACGATCTATAAGGGATCCAAGGGTAAATGGAAACAGATCCGGACCTTTGTTGTAGGAACAGGAAAAGCAACGTCTACCACTCCCAAGGGAGTCTTCAAGATTTTCCGGAAAGAGAGAGGCTGGTATTATAACTCCACCCAGTGCCTCTACATTTCTCACTTCCGCAGCAGGAACTCCTTCCATACCCGCCCGCTTTATTACGGCGGAGCCGTGGCAACACACACCATCGGAAGACCGGTTTCCCACGGATGTGTAAGATGTTACACACCGGATGCATGGTTTATCTACAAGAAAATTCCGCTTCAGACAACGGTAGTTATCTTCTAGGATTGCAATAAGAAAATAAGGTCTCCGGGATATCGGATATCCCGGAGACCTTTTTGTCTCTTCGTATTATATTGATTACGACCTAATGTGTTTTCTGCGTTTCCGGACGGCATTGCCAAGGATAATCAGCAGGAAGATTACAACAGCACCGCCGCTTATCATGAAACCGGCTTTGATTCCCGGTATCCGGTAAACCATGCGGATCTGGTGATCTCCCCTGGGAAGATTGATTCCCATGTACTGATAATTGGCCCGGTAAATCCGGGTTTCTTTTCCGTCCACCAGGGCGGTCCATCCGCTTTGATAGGGAAGTGACAATACAAGGAAGCGGTCACGGTCCGTGCTGATTTTTCCGGACAGTTCGTTGGTGGTCTGTTTCACATCGGTCAGAGAAATCTCTTTCAGGGCCTTAACCCGGTCTTCATAGGAATCCATGGGCAGGGAATAAATCCTGATGGATTTCATGAGAAGCTGACCATCTGTCTCAAATACAAAGGAACATTTCTCAATGCTTTTCTTGTGATAGCCCAGGTTGTAGACATATTCTTTCTGTCCCGTAGAATAATTATCAAGACGGAACCTGCCGGAGCAGTTGATTCCGGGGGCTATACACTGGCCATTGATCTCAATCTCTCTGGAATCGTCCACCGGAACCACATCTCCCTCAAATACCAGATAAGTTTCCGAGTTGGGAAGACTCTTAAAGGAAAAAGACATCTTTGCATCGTCGATATCATTGATGGTGATCAGTCCTTCCTCATAGGTGAGTCCGGCAGTAGTTTTGATTTCTTTGATCTTGATCTCTTTGGAGGTCAGAGGCAGATCTGCCTTTTTTGCGACCTGTGCTCCGGAGAGCCGGCCGGTATCATTATCCTCGGTGATAGCTGCCAGCATAGTGGTTTCCTGCTTGTCGATGGCACCCAGAGAGGAAACTTCTGACTCCGGGATGACACGGTCATAGGAGTAGCCAACGGGGAGAGCAAGCCTGTTCTCATAGATCTCATAGTTGCCCTCCGGCGATTTGTTCTCGTAGACTTTGTGGAATCCGGGAGGCATGGTGGCCTTGGAGCCTATCCTTCTGCCAAGATATTTTACACTTGCCAGCTCGTTCATGTAGGTGCGGAAATTGTAATCATATACCGTGACGATATTCCAGGCGTTATTACCCATTTCCCGGTTGTAATCCACAATGCCGCCTGCCAGGGTGCTGGTGAAGGTCGCGATGCTGTTATAGTCAAGGATCATGGCACTGTTGCGGGTCAGGGAAGTGTTCCTGAGATTATCACTTCTTACATATCCATTCTTATCGTATCCCTTCACCTCGTGAAGGTACTTCATGGAGCAGTTCTTCAGAGTGGCGTCTGATGTTCCGGAGGGCACATAGGTTTCGATATGGAGGCCGCCGGTTTCAGTTCCGATCCGGGTGACGAATAAATTGCCGTTGATGATAACTGTAAACATGATAAAAACAAACAGGATCCGCGAAGCATTTTTCTTTGTTATGTCAAATGCCGGATGATTCAGCAGCAGGATCAGGGCAAAGCTGGCAACCATGAGGACTAGGGATCCCTGGATTCCGGTGGTGCGGAACTTTAAGCCGATCAACATGAGCAAAAGGTAGCTTCCTGCGATTCCGGTCATGACGGCCAGTTCTTTTTTAGTCAGACTGGTCAGCCGGTCAAAATTCCAGGCAAGGATAAAGGCCAGAAGAGCGGTAAAAATGTAAACCCAGCGATTGGTGACACTGGCAAAACCGCTCATGATATACCCGAATATCGGGAAAATACAAAAAATGACACAGATCAGAAAGGCTCTGCTGAGGAGCTTCTGGTCTTTTTTTGTAAAAATCAGAACCAGTACAAACAATACCATTGGTACCATACCGATACGAAGCCACTGCCCCGGACCGAAGTCTGAAGTAAACAGAGCGGCTGCAATGTCGATCAGCCATTCCGACCGGTAAAAGAGGGCATTGTTGGTGATCAGAGATGCCACGTCAGCTCCCCCGGACCGGCTGGATCCCAGATATCCTCCAAAGGAAGTTACCAGCGAAAGGAAGGCAATGCCTGTACCTAAAACATAACTTCCGGTGATAATCAGTCCTCTGGATATAAAAGTCTTAATATTCCGGTACTCCCCGGTCAGCAGGATTCTGAGAAGGAAGTATATTCCCACAGCGATCGTGTTCATGTAGAGGAAGTAGTAGGAACAAAACAGGGAGAGCGCCACAAGGACCGTCATCATATACCATTTCCGGTAGCGGATCAGCCGCTCCATGGCGATGACCAGCAGGGGAAACAGGATGATCGGTGTAATAAACTGGCTGTGACGGGTTCCCGCAAACAGGGCATAGCCGGAATACACATAGACGAAAGATGCCACATATGCTGCCCGCCGGTCCTTTTTGAAGAAGAAGATCAGACAGGACATGGAGATTCCCGCCAGGAAATAGCGCAGGATAACCGCCGCGTTGTACATGGCTTCAATCCGGCTTTCTCCCGCCAGCAGGTAAAGCCAGTATATCGGGTCAAAACTGTAGGACATGGCAGATCCTAATCCGACACCGAAATCATATTGTTTAAAATTCATATTCCCGTGAAGCAGGTCCCGGACCACTCCGGGCATATCCCGGACGAAACGGTAAGCTTTGGGAACGTACTGGCCCAGCCCGTCTGACTCCCAGATCAGAGAATAGCCCCCATTAATATAAGGGACAAAAATGAGAAAGCTGATCAGGGCAAAGAGAAGGGTGTAGCCTGCGAAATAATAGATATAGTACCTTTTGGTTCCCGGAAGACTTTTTTCTTTTTCCGATTCCCATGTACGATACAGAGGACGGAATATGCCGGCAAACCAGTTTTCGATGGTCAGATAAACAGGCTTCAGTAAACGAAGGACCCAGAGGATCACGAAGGCTGCTCCGGTTCCGAGGAGTACGAAGGACAGGTTCTTAAGGTGCAGAAAATAGAAAGCAATACCGGAAATCGCCATCAGGATGATCAGTTTGTAAGTTCTTCCTGAAGCTATTACCGAATCTCCTTCTTTTGCGCAGATCATTCCCCAAATCAGAGCAGGAAGATAATAAGCGATGGGGACAGCTCCGGCAACATCTCCTCCGATCAGGATGCCGAAAAGGCCGTAACCTATTGCCCCTGCCGGTATGAGAGTGGTAAGAAGACCTGCCAGACAAATTGTCCGCCGCAAGCGGGTGTTAATGAAAGCTTCTTCCATCTTTGCCCCGAAAAATGCCATGATCAGACAAAGAACAGTGCAGGTGAGAAATACCCCCGAATCTGCCGGGATCAGGATGGCGAAGAGAATGTTTTTGATGGTTTTAAAACACTCTTCTTCATAAGCGATTACATGGAGCAGGATGCCTGTGATGGCGTAATAGCTGTAAAATATCAGGGCATAGGATAACAGTTTTCCTTTTGTCTCCGGCTTGTTAAAGTTCAGCTTGCCGAACAGGAATCCCATGGCAAACAGAATTCCGGGAAGGCTGATTGCCGTGGCAAACTGATAGGCCGACTGAACCAGAGGATTGTTATCGAATGCGTTATAGGCCAGGAAGAAGAAGACATAAAGACCGTAAAAGACAAGGATCATTTCCCGGAAAAAAGGATCCGGCTCTATGATCCGTGAGATGAAAGGTCCGTATTTCCCCTTTCGGACAGATTCTGATGGAGTTTTCATGGGTCAACTACCTCCTGTGTAGTAAATAAAATGAAATAAGCGGACTGCATCTGCAGTCCGCTTGAAGTCTCTATAAATACCGGAATAATTCCTTCGCTTCATCTTTTCTGGCAGTATCCTTCACATCAAGGATCTCTGCTTTCACCGTTCGGTTGCCAAACGCGATCTCCAGAATATCACCGGCTTTTACAGTCTGACTTGCCTTGGCGGTCTTGCCGTTTACGAGCACACGGCCGGCACTGCAAGCCTCATTAGCAACTGTTCTCCGCTTAATGATGCGGGAAATCTTTAAATATTTATCTAACCGCATACCGGAAGTCCTGGGAATATTAGCCGTTCACTTTCTCTTTTAAGGACTTCATGGGCTTAAACTTCGGAGCCTTGGAAGCAGGAATTGTGATCGCCTCTTTTGTTCTGGGGTTGATTCCCTCACGTGCTGCTCTCTCAACAACTTCAAATGTACCAAAGCCGGCAAGCTGAACTTTTCCGCCCTTGCTTAACTCATCGCCAACAACATCGATGAAAGCCTTCAGTGCCTTCTCAGCATCTTTCTTGGTTAAGTCTGTGTTAGTTGCAATTGCGGAAATTAATTCTGTTTTATTCATAGTTAATTATCCTCCTAATCATCGGTTATTCGTTTGTTTTTCGCTTCTGCGGCCAATCAGACTGCTTTACTTCAATCACTGAAAAACCGCATAAAATCTAGCTACTCTCATATTTATAACGGTTTCTAATCTGTTTGTCAAGGGAAATAGGGTTCTTCAGAGTGGAAAAAGACTGACCCGTCCTTGCTTTTCATGGTAAAAGGGGGGTGTTGTAATAAAAACGTAAGAAATTACGGCCAAAAAAGGCCGGATTCCAATTGCAAAAGCGGATAGAAAAAGATAGAATAGATATTGAAATTATATTGTTATTTGATTAAATAATAAGAAGGTCTCAGGAAGGTTCCATCCCCATGAAGAAGAAAAAGAACAGTAAAGAGTTCAACAGAAGATTTAAAAAACGCTTTCTGACCAAGAAAGCTCTCTCCGTTATGTTTTTTACGGCAATTATTCTGACAATTATCTTTGTGTCCTGTTTCGGGACGCTCAGACAGGAGAGGCAGCTTCAGGCTGTCATCAACGAGTATACTGCCGAGAATAAGAAGCTTCGTGATCAGAATGAAGCCATTGAAGAGGAGAAGCAGAAGGTCCAGGATATGAATGAGGCCATGCTGCGGGGAGACAGGGAATCCCAGTGCGATGAGAGCATAAGGGATATTGCAAGGAATATCCTTGGAATGATTGATGCCAATGATTATTCGCTGCAGGAACTGACTGAGGATGAGGATCAAAAAACGGATTGACATTTTCATGGAATGATGATATTATATTGCTCGTTGAGTGCGGCGGGATAGCTCAGTTGGCTAGAGCACACGGTTCA
>CACXGS010000424.1 GCA_902767195.1 uncultured Lachnospiraceae bacterium
AGGAGGGATTTGGATGCAGGAATCCGAACGCAAACAAATCGTTATCAGAATATCCAGAGTCAGTATCTTTGTCAATATACTGCTGTCAGTGGGCAAATTATTTGCTGGTATTGTGGCCCATTCCGGTGCCATGATCTCAGATGCGGTTCATTCTCTGTCTGATGTACTCAGCACTTTTGTAGTGATTATCGGTATTCATATCGCGGAGAAAGACCCGGATGACAACCATCCCTATGGCCATGAGAGGTTAGAGTGTGTGGCGGCCATTGTCCTGTCCGTTATGCTGGCACTGACCGGTCTGGGAATCGGCTATTCCGGCGTGAAGCTCATCGGGGAGAACGGAAACCAGATGCAGGCACCCGGCCTGCTGGCTTTGCTGGCGGCAGCTTTCTCTATCTTACTGAAAGAAATCATGTTTCGATACACCAGAAGAGGGGCGGAACAGATCCGGTCAGACGCACTGATGGCAGATGCCTGGCATCACCGGTCAGATGCCCTCTCTTCCGTGGGAGCCTTAATTGGTATTGCCGGAGCCAGAATGGGTTATCCCATTATGGATCCCATGGCCAGTATTGTCATCTGCGTCTTCATCTGGAAAGCCGCTTATGAGATATTCATGGAAGCTGTGAAAAAAATGGTGGATGAATCCGTGGAAGAAGGCATTGTCGCAGACCTGAAGAAGAGTATTATGGAGGAGGAAGGAGTGCTGGGAATCGATGTCATTCGTACCAGAGTCTTCGGCTCCAGATACTTTGTGGATGTGGAGATTGCCGCTGACGGACAGCAGACCCTGACAGAAGCCCATCATATTGCCGAGAGGGTGCATGACAATCTGGAGCGGAAGTTCCCGGATATCAAGCATATTATGGTTCATGTGAATCCGGCGGAAGAAAAGGCAGAGTAATAGAAGCAGCTTTTGCTCCTATTCACAAACCTTTATTTGAATGATACAATAAACAAAGATGCGAAAAACACTTTCTTATATCAGGAACGGGAGGGATGAAGATGTCTTTGCTGGAACATAAAAAAGTGAAGGTTGTCCTTTTGCTGCTGGTTGCTGTCTTGTCATTTGCCCTGGTTTCCAGGGTCGTCTCATCAGAAAAATATACCAACATCGTTCAGAATTCCTTAGATGAAAAGAAGAAAACCGTGGTGGAGCTGACGACAGCCTGTACAGCTGCCTCTGCGGCAATCACTCTGATTCCCGGTGACGTCGGGACGCCCATCGCGGAGAAACTGACGGATTTAAGTGGATATTTTATCATCATTTTCTGTGCTATTTACCTGGAAAAATATCTATTCTCCATCATGGGAGCTTTGGCCTTCAAGTTCCTGATCCCTATAGCCTGTCTGATCTGGTCAGCCGGTATAATCATGACCAGAGACAACCTGAAAAGGCTGGCTGTCAAAATGATTTTTCTGGGTCTGATCCTTTTTTCTGTGATTCCGGTCAGTCTCGGAATCTCAAGATCCATCGAAAAGAACTATGAGAAATCCATGCAGGAGACAATCGAACAGGCCAAGAAGAGTCCCGATGAGATTCAGAAAGAGCAGGAAGAAGAGAAAGAAGAAGACGGAAATGTCATTGAGCAGTTTGTGGATAAAGTAAAGACAGGAACCGGTGATGCTATTGAGAAAATGCAGATGGTCTTAAGCAACATGGGAGAGGCCATCGCTGTTCTCCTGGTAACCACCTGTGTTATCCCTATCCTGGTTTTACTTCTTTTTATATGGATTGTTCGTTTGTTCTTCGGATTTGACAGCAGTGAGGGATTGCGGGAATATCTGAGAAAGACTTACCCCCTTCCCGGAAAAGATTCCGGTCTTCCGGTACTTAAAGCAGAACAGAAAAAGAATCCCGGAGACTCTGCGTAAATAAAATGATAAATGTTTAGGAGGATGAATATCATGTTTCATACATTGGAAGAAATCACGGATTTTGCCAGAGAGCAAGGAGTCCGGATGGTAGATTTTAAATTGACGGATATCGATGGAAGATGGAGACATCTGACCATTCCTCTGGAACGTCTGACCCGGGATACTATGGAGAGCGGAATCGGATTTGACGGATCTAATTACGGGTATGCGTCGGTGGAAAACAGCGATATGGTCTTTGTACC
>CACXGS010000425.1 GCA_902767195.1 uncultured Lachnospiraceae bacterium
ATGAATTCCGACCTTGCCAACACTCTGGGTAATCTGGTCAACCGGACCATCTCCATGACCAATAAATATTTTGACGGCGTTGTGGAGAACTGCGGCATCACAGACGGATATGACAAAGATCTGATGGATGTGGCTTTAGATACCAAGCGGGATGTGCTCCGGGCGATGGACCGCCTTCGGGTAGCAGATGCCATGACCGCCATCTTCAATCTTTTTAAGCGCTGCAACAAGTACATTGACGAGACCATGCCCTGGGTTCTGGCCAAAGAAGAGAAAGACAGAGACCGCCTTTCCACTGTCCTCTATAACCTGGTGGAGAGTATAACCATCGGTGCCTCTCTCTTAGAGCCCTTTATGCCTGAGACGGCAGAGAAGATCTTTACCCAGCTCAATTCTACCAACCGTACGATGGAAGAGCTTGAGATGTTCGGCCTCTACCTTTCCGGAAGTAAAGTGACCGATAAGCCGGAGATTCTTTTCCAGAGACTGAAGATGGATGAGGTGATCGCGGAAGTTGACGCCATGTATGAAGCCCGCAAGGCACCGGAAGAGAAAGAAGAAGAAGAGGATGTTATCGACATCGACGCCAAGGAAGAGATCAGCTACGACCAGTTCATGGGAATGCAGTTCCAGGTGGGGCAGATCATTTCCTGCGAACCGGTCAAAAAGTCCAAAAAGCTTCTCTGTTCTCAGGTGAAGATAGGCAGTCAGGTGAAACAGATTGTATCCGGCATCAAGAAGTATTATACACCGGAAGAGATGGTGGGTAAGAAGGTTATGGTGCTGGTGAACTTAAAGCCGGCTAAACTGGCAGGAGTGCTTTCTGAGGGAATGCTTCTCTGCGCCGAGGATGCGGACGGCAATCTGGCCCTGATGGTTCCGGAGAAGGATATGCCCTCCGGAGCGGAGATTAGTTAAGTGACGTAAAACGGGGAAGCATATGATATTTGAGACGCATGCCCATTACAATGATAAACGATACGATGATGACAGAGATCAGGTCCTGATGGATCTTCCCCTGGCGGGAGTCGGAAGAGTGGTCAATGTCAGTGCCAGCTGGAAGGATCTTCTGGATACCCTGGAACTGACGGAAAGATATTCTTTTGTCTACGGCGCCGTGGGGATCCATCCTGACCATGTTGGTGACTTGAATGAAGAGCGGATGGAACAAATCCGCTCTTTTTGCTACAGGGAAAAGGTTGTGGCAGTGGGGGAGATCGGCCTGGATTACCACTGGGACGTAGAGCCGCGAAAGACTCAGAAAGACTGGTTTATCAGGCAGCTTAGGCTGGCCCGGGAGGTGAGGCTTCCCGTGGTGATTCACAGCAGGGACGCAGCGGCCGATACTTTTCAAATTATGAAAGAACATCATGCCGGAAGTGACGGCGGGATTATCCACTGTTTCTCTTCCTCCGCGGAGATGGCCAGAGAATATGTGAAATTGGGCTATTACGTTGGCGTTGGCGGTGTGGTGACCTTCAAGAATGCGAGAGTTCTTAAGGAGGTTGTAAAAGTCGTCCCCATAGAACGGATCGTGGTGGAGACCGATTGTCCCTACCTGGCACCGGTACCTTACCGGGGCAAGAGAAATACATCAGCCTATCTTCCTTACATTATTGAAGCCATCGCTGATATAAAGAATATGACAAAAGAAGAAGTAGAAGACATCACATGGAAGAATGCCATGACCGTTTACCGGATGAGCCTTTAAGAAAGACCGGAGGTGACCAGCTGTGGCCAAGCTCAGCAATCCGCAGGAGACTATTGCGGTATTAAAAAAACATCAATTTACATTTCAGAAGAAATTCGGCCAGAATTTCCTGATTGATCCCCGGGTGCTGGATAAGATTATAGATGCTGCGGAAATCGGGAAGGATGACTATGTGCTGGAGATTGGGCCGGGAATCGGAACCATGACCCAGTATCTGGCGGAGAGAGCCCGGGGGGTCTGCGCGGTAGAGATCGACCGGAAGCTGATTCCCATCCTGGAAGAGACCCTTCAGGATTACGATAATGTAGAGATTATCAACCAGGACATTTTAAAGGTGGATATCCGCAGGCTGACAGAGGAAAAGAACGGAGGAGAGCCCATCAAGGTGGTGGCGAATCTTCCCTATTATATAACGACACCGATTATTATGGAGCTTTTTGAATCGGAAGTTCCCCTGGATTCGGTGACAGTCATGGTTCAGAAAGAAGTTGCCGAAAGAATGCAGGCCGGACCCGGAACCAAAGATTA
>CACXGS010000426.1 GCA_902767195.1 uncultured Lachnospiraceae bacterium
ATTCAGGAATTCTTCCTCGTTGATACCACCGTTGCTCCGGGCAAAGTATCTGGGATTGGCACCGTTCACGGAGTTTCTTGTGAGACCCGTGTTCAGCAGGTCTATTCTCGTCTGGCAGTTGGCACCGATATCCACATAGCCATAGCCTGCAGGAGAGCCTTCCACCGGGAAGAGAGTGTCAAACACATACGGATAGAGACCATGATCATATAAGCCCCTATTCGCCCGGAAGGGATCATTCTCCGTGGCGTAAAGAACGGTTTCGCCCACGTATTTTACAAAGTGCAGAATCCCGTGCCGCTTATAGTAGCAGTCGATCACGGCACATTTGTTCTCGTAGTAGACCTGATCTTCAACCGGCATCTTCTCCGGCACAAAGGAACTCTTCAGGTCCTCCGGTTTCAGAATATCCGGATACTTTTCCAGCAACTCGTCCCTGTCAGCCATCTCCACATCGAAGATATAACGGCTGTCCTGAATGTCAGCAACGCCAGGCTCCCAGAAGAGTGTGAGAATATCCTTGCGTTTCACCACAATATCCCCGAGACCGCCGTGCTCCCGCTTGTCCCAGATCACCTTGTAGATGGCGGTGCCCATCTTGGCCTTCTGCCACTCGTTGGCACTGAAGACACTCTCAAAATCCCCAAGCCTGAGAATAACGGGGATAATCTTGGACAAAGCCCAGGCTTCCCCCTCATCTCCCTGCTCATGGGGGTATATCATCGCTTCCGGATAGGCCTCCATCGCAGCAGCCTGCTTCTGAGCGATGGTGTTATGCAGCCATGCGGTGGCAGCACGGAAGCCGGTGTTCTTGGGGTCGGTGGTCTTCTGCTCTTCGAACAGATTGCGCATCTTCCACCAGTTTTCCGCGGATTTGACACGCATATCCAGCCTGGCCTTCCCGGCCTTGTACTTGCCGAGGATTGTATTCAGTTCTTCCAGCCGCAGCTTATCAATCGGATGGGGAAAAAGATTGATTTCATCCATAGATTACTCCTGAATAAAAGAAGTGAAAATGTCTTAAAATATATTGCCTGAAGTCGGAAAATAATGTAGAATTAGTATATGATAACGTCTGATGGAGGGATTGAAATGGCTGAAAGCATTCCTAATTATCTTCCTGGTATGGAGCCGGAGAACATCCAGAAACTCTTAGATTCCTTCTTTGGAGAAATAAATGATCTATTTCCCGACAAAGTGATTGTATGGTCGGAATGGAACCATGCACGTTGGGATAAAGCTGCTGGGTTTCTATGTAAAACACTTGGGTACAGTAAAGGAAAGGATTTTCTAGAAGCATATGGATATTCTGTTGTAATGAAAAGAGAGTATCCAAAACACAGCATTCCTGATGAAAAGTCAGCATCAAAATCCATAAGGAATTCTTCTTTAAATCAACCAAGGTCTGTTTCCAACGATTTAGAAGAGAAATATATCCAATGCCCAAAGTGTAAAAGAGTAATTCGGGAAGGAATCCGCGTTTGCCCTGATTGCGGATTTAAGATTTCCTATAAGCCGCCAAAAGCAGTAACACCCCAAAGAAAAGGTCAGAAAAAACATAAAAGTCCGAAAGCTGGCCTTATAACATTAGCAGTAATTATTGTGCTCCTCCTAATTGGTTTTTTATCAACTGATCTACGTCGATCCCGATCTGCAGCAACAGTACAAACTACGAAACAGGAAGTATCTCAATACACAACGATAGAGAGTAAAGCCATTGATGAGTTCAAGCCAATAAGTGATTATATAAGCTCAAATAATATAGATTTTAAGAATGTTCCGGAAGATGTGCATAGTGCGATTGTATCCATTGAAAAAATATATAAAGAAAATAATAACAGTCAAATTATAAAACAATTGTATTATACTGCTGAAGCCTTGTCTGGAATGAGTGTTTCTACGTGGGGTGGCTCATCGTATTCAGATCAAGCACAAGTCTATCTTAGGCAAATGAATAGAGTATATGCAGGCCCGTATTCTTCAGAGATTCTAAATTTCCGGAAGAAGTACATAATAGATAATTCACTATCTAGCACTACGAATCAAAGTGCAAGTCAAAAAAGTGCATTGACAATGTCCGCATCAGAAAAAGCAGAAGTAAAAAAATACATAGAAGATCGATACGATTATTATGATATAAAAGCAGGTAAATACTCTGGAGATTTATATAAAGATCAAGTATGGAGTGACACCGCCAAAAAATTTGGAATTTCTGAAACAGACGTTACCATGATATGGTATGAGCATTAATGGGTCTCCGCTCGCCGCCTGCGCCACAGCCCGCCTGTGGCGCTTCTCTTTTGCCACAGCTCAGTTACCATAAAATAATCTTCATAACATCATTTCCCGTAATCTCCGGTGGGCTCCGGCTTTCGGCAGGCTCGCTCCTGCCCTGCAGACTTCCACGCCACCGCCTCTGTCTCACTGCCTGTGTGTGGGGATGTGACTTCCACTCAGATCTTCTACAGTCGGCTGACCAGCCGCCAGCCCGCGCATGGCA
>CACXGS010000427.1 GCA_902767195.1 uncultured Lachnospiraceae bacterium
CGGTCTGTGTTCTTTCATTGCATTTTATCTGGCCATGCGTGCACACAGGAGGGAATGGCTCCTCCTGGGCCTTTTTTCTGTCACCTTTTTTCTGGGGGACCTGTACTGGACACTGTATTACATTTTCTATGCCGAGACACCTTTTTACGCTTTTATCTCCAACCTGAGCTGGGATACATCCTACCTGTTTCTCGCTATTCTCTTACAGTTTGTAAAAGGGAAAAGACGAGAAGGAAAGGTTCCGGCAGGATTGTTTATTATTCCCGTGTTTACGGTCAGTATGTGCATTTACTACATGACCTTCGGCAGTTATTTCAGCAATATTGCAGTTGCCATACTTATGACCTTCATCATGTGGAGTGCCGCGGAAGGCCTGACCGGAGTAAAAGGAGAAGAAGCGGGAGCAGAAAAACGCTGGCTCTACATGATCTCCCTTGTATTCTGCATTGTGGAGTATGCTATGTGGACGGCCTCCTGTATCTGGGAAGGAGATACCATACTCTACCCTTATTACTGGTTTGATTTTTTGCTGTCAGTATGCTTCATTCTGTTTATACCGGCAGTCAGAAAGCTGGTGGATGAATGAATTATATTGAGAATATCTACATCTGTCTTGTTGCTCCGATTCTGATTGCAGCATTCTGTGTCCGCAGACAGGGAAGAACCATGCTTCTTTTTGTTGTGGGAGGAATGACTGCCTGTCTGCTTTCTTCTTATATCAGTACATTTCTGGCTGCCATAAGCGGTGCGGATATGCTGATGGCTTCCCTGACAATCTCTCCGATTGTGGAAGAAATCATTAAAATGATACCTGTTTTGTTTTTCATTCTGGTATATGATCCCCATAAGGGAGATCTGTCTGCGAGTGTGATGATGACGGCTGTAGGCTTTGCCACTTTTGAAAATGTCTGTTATCTGGCACAAAACGGGGCGGAACATTTGTCCCATCTGGCAATTCGGGGATTCGGGACCGGCGCCATGCATGTTGTGTGTGGTGCGATCATCGGAATCGGTATCATCTCTTTCTGGGATCAGGTGTGGCTGAAGATCGGCGGGACTATGGGACTGCTTTCTGTCACCACCACCTATCATGGCATTTATAATCTGCTGGTCGCACAGAAGGGCACCGCTGCCCTTGTGGGATATTTCATCCCGATTTTCACTACTCTTGTTGTGGTGATTCCGGTCAGAAACCATCTGAGCGGAAGACCTGTTTAAATGATTACAAAAAAATATTGTTTTTTTTCATTTTGCCCGGGGAACCGGGCTTTTTTTTGTGTCTATATAAGTAGAAGAGGAATTTTTTAATCATAATCTGATGAAAGGGGGGAACAAATTAGGTGAGGACAACAGAAGAAAGAATAGACCTGCTCCATAAAAGGGCCAATCTTTTGGAGAAGAAGAGGGACAGAAAGGTTCTTTCTGCATTGGGGGGACTATCTTTCGTACTGTGTGTCTGTCTTATTGCAGTATTGGCAGAATTGAACGGAATGGGTCATCAGGCAATAAGCGGACGTTTTGCGGGAGCGTCTCTCCTTGGTGATCAGATTGGAGGCTATGTATTGGTAGCGGTTCTCTCTTTTACCGCTGCTATGATCATCACGGTGATATGTATGCGAAGGCGCGAGAGCACAAAAGGAACAAAGGAACAGGAAGACAAGTCAGATACTGATGGAAGAGGAGAATCATAACAAAGAAAGGAGGCATCTCATGAAGAGTGGGAAAAGCAAAGGAAAGGATTTCCTGAAACGCACTTTGGTATTGCTGATCTGCCTTGTGATGATCGGCACCCAAAGTAATATACGGGCCATACACGATGTCTATGCCGCAGAGCCGGATACCGGTTCCGAAGAGGCTGCTCCCGGAAGCGGATCGAAGGACGCCTGGGGCTTCCCCAACAACATCCCCAAGAGCTTCAATGCCAATGATCGGAAGAATCCTTACGGGGAAGGGAAACAGCCCCTTGGAATAAAAAATCAGTCATACATCTCATGGCAGGAGGGCGGAGACTATGATGCCGAGGTGTACAACTTTGAAAAGGCCGGTGATTATATAGGCAACAAAGCGCCTAAAAAAGATTACCGTATTAAGGATTTCGGCGGCAGCAGAACAGGAAAATATCTTGATTGCGTTGCTTACGATGCAGATAAAACAGGAAAGAAGAATTATGTTGCCGAAGTAGAACTCCAGTACTCCGATAAAAACGCCTACCTTAATGTATTTCGTCGCAACTGTGAGACCAACGATAAGTATTCCCAAAGATGGTGGCTTGGTGACGGGGGTGACGTCGATCATTTCGATAATATTGAGCAGTGGGCCTACAAGGGATTTTTCAATCTCACTGCCGGAGATTTCAACGGAGACGGGAAAGATGAGCTTGCTGTATATTTCCCGAGAAGATATAAGAAAAGCTGGGGGGAAAGGGACGGCGGACCTCTCATCTTAATCCTTAACGGAAAAAACCTTGAGGAAATCGAAAGGATCTCTCTGATTGATATTGTAGGAGAAGTCCCATACAAACTCACATCCAAGTATACCGTAGATAAGAGGACAGCAAACTGCATGATCCAGTGTGCCATGGATTCTGCAGATATCAACCGGGACGGATATGACGACCTTGTGGTCACAGCCGGATTCAATGACATTCCGGAAGATGGCGATAGTAAGGATTTTGAATACCGTTATTCCAAACTCAGGTACTACCGCGGCCACAAGCGTGAGAATGGCTCTGTGCTCACCGGGACCAGTCCGATTGCTCTGACGACTCCCGGAATGGATGATCCGGAAAAAAAGCAGGGCACGAAGGTCTTTGATATGAGGGCCTGTAATGTCAGCTGCGGAGATCTCGATTATGACGGCTTTCCGGAAGTTGTTGTTGCCGGACACTATTGTTTCCGAAATAAAAAGGCTAATCCCGGCGACCAGGACAGAGTCAGACCGAGCCATTATCTGGTGGCGACCCTGGGCTGCGACCGGAATATTGAGACCGGCGAACCGAAAGGCGGGCTCACAAGTCCCTCCTTCCAATTCCTGGAATTTAATAAATTTTTAAAAGACGGAGTAGGATATTATAATGACAAACAGGATCAGCAGGGGCCGCCTGCTCTTTGCTGTGTCGCGATGAATGGCCGGAATGCAGGCAAGAGCATCTTCCTGGGAGGAGACTTTTATGATTACTCAAAAGGTTCGTTCTCTCCGGTAAAAACCACCAGCGTCTGCAGTGAATCCGATGAAGCCATCGGCTCGGTCACATTGGAGAGAACCTGGGTCCATGATGCCGTAGCCGGCAATTTCGACTCCAACCCTCTCGGTGTGGAGCAGGTACTGTATACGACCGGATATCAGCGAACCGGCGATCCGGAAGTTTCGACCTACACCTACCGCACCAATTATGCAGGCTATACATCAGAGAATGTGGATGGTATCGAGCGAGTCGCATTTGATGATAAAAATGCAACTTACGTTTTTAACGAATCCGGAACAGAAAACGGCAAGTCCCGGGACGGAAGAACCTATGTTGATTTTACGAAACGTGGTAACGGACCCTGCGTCTGTATCGCAGCGGTAGATGCCGACAATGATACGGACATCCTGGAGTACACCGGAAAAGAGTACACATTTGCCAATCCACAGGTTCTGGCATTGCTTCAGGCGGCACCATATTTCGGAGACCTGGATGAGGCAGGCTACGGTTATGGTGACAACTGTGGATCTTCCGTTGGAAAGTCCTTTGAGGACGGATATTCCACATCGACCACGAGCTCTGTCCATGCAGGTGTTGCCATTGGTCTCGAGGTCACAGCGGGAGCAGTGGGATGTTTTAAGTTTACCGCGGATCTGTCCTTCACCCACGAGTGGGGATGGGAGCATGAAGACCAGACATCCACAACCTGGTCCTGGGAGTTTGAGAATACAGGTAAGAGTAATAAAGTGGTGCTGATCCGGACTCCTGTTATCCAGTACTACTATGATGTTACCTCACCGGATGGAAAGGGAGGTACGAAAAAAGGTCACATGACTATTGGCATCCAGCAGAAGCCTGCCATGAATATGATGACCGTAGAACGCTATAATGAGCTGGTCAAAGCCGATAAGAATAAGACGGAGGATGATCTGATCACACCGGATATTGAAGGATGTGTTGTCGGTCAGCCCAGTTCCTATCCGACATCCAATCTCAACCGCGATAATTTCGTTGCCAGTGATGATCCTCCCATTTCTGTAAATAACTGGGATATCCCGGATGGCAGCGGAGCCTCGAGGATGTCCTTCGAAGAGGGCATAGGAGAATCGGATGCTCAAACCTATAATAATGAAGTGGATCTCACTCTTGGCTTCGGCGGAGGAGTAAAGGGTGGTACAAATGAATTTACAATTGCAGGAGGTCCCAGTGTCGGTGGTTCCTGGGGAGGCGGCACGACCACATCCCACATGGAGACTGTGACCAAGAGCGGTACGGTGGCTTACCCGCCGAAATATCAGGGTTATGATTACGGTTTCGACTGGCAGCTCTGTACATGGTCGCAAACCATCGGCTCTAAAGATAAGAAAACGACATTCCCGGTGGTTGGTTTTAAAGTCACGGATGTTGTGGAACCACTCAGTATCCCGACGAATGTGACGGTGACGGAAGTGAAAACCGATTCCATAACCATTGCATGGAATCAGGGATACATGAAACCCGATGGCTATGAGATTTATCAGTATATCGAAGATCCCGTTACCGGCACCGATTATTCCTATATCGCTACGGTGAATGGAGATACAACCACCTTCAAATATGACGGACTGCAGCCGGAAACAGAATACGGTCTATGTATCCGGTCCTTCAAACTTACCCAGGGAATCATGGAATATTCCATGCTTACAGCGCCTGTGTTTGCCACGACCCTGGGGCTTTCGGAGATTCCGGTTATAACCGGACACCCTGAGGATCAGCACGTTCTCTACGGCCAGGATGCGGTGTTCTCAGTATCTGCAAGGCCCAGCAAAAATGCTTCCGAACTGTCATACACATGGCAGAGCAAGGAAGCAGGCACTAACAAATGGCAGAATATCAGTGGTGCAAGAACATCAGCACTGAAGCTGTCTGCTGTTACAAAAGAAATGGACGGACAGGAGTACCGGGTCATCGTCAGTGAACTCCTGAAGGGCACCAGCACCAAGGTCAATGCATACAGTAATCCTGCAGTGCTCTATGTGGGAAGGTCCACCACAGAGACCGTTGCTTCCGCTCTGAATTCAGACAAGAGGGATAATAATGAATTCCTGAAGCAGAACCGGGGACTTTCCGGAAAGAATGAAGACTATACTGAGAACGAGGATATCACGGTCAGCAAAGAGATTGATGTGAAGGTCGGAGAGGATTCCTATCATCTTACCGTTTATAAGAATGATCTTTCAGACAATCCTGTTCCGAAATACATCTACCTCAATGAGGATGACGGCAAATACTATACACTGGTCGGACTGAATGAGTCTGAGACCGAAGCCGATAAAATAGTTGGTCTCGATCCATGCCCCGACCACCTGGCACCTTCCGATGGAAATGCAGCAGCTACTGCAGGTTGGTTTGATATCAGTGCCAGTGATCTGAAATATGTGCCGTCGGACGATCAGGTGAAGTTCAAAGATACAGATGGTACTGTCTATGATGTTTATCAGTATGACAGCATATTGTTCTTTAAAACAGATGATTCCAACATGCCTTATGGCTACCGGTGGTGTGTGTTCGAAGAATCAGAAAACGGGGATTATTCCCTTGTAAATGTCACCTATGATTATATAAGCACTTATGAAGATCCTGACGGGATTCTGGTCTTTGATTCCCTACTGCAGGGTGTCGGTGACCATACAGCACTGGCGGAGCCACTGATGGTAAAAACCGAAGTATTAGATAACGAGACTTATCTCGTAATGAAACCGGAGGGTGACAATTACAGTGGTGATGACTATAACGCCTATGTTTCCCTCTACTCGGATGGGAAATACTACTACAAGGGCAGCAGAACTGATGAAGGCGGGATCAAACCGGCAATGGTAGAGCTGGAACCGGTGAATGCCGGTGAATTCTACGCAGGCTCTTATGAGTATAATGGAAGCCTTGTATCAGTCAGAGCACATCCCGGAGACATCGAAACGATGACGCAGTCTGTTCCTGTTCAAAAGAGCAGACTCATCGACGGAGATGAGGTGACCCTCAGCGCTCAGGTGACCGCTGCAGGTCAGGGAGCTTTGGTGGACGGAGCCCTGGAATTCAATCTGAAGAATACAGATACCGGCACCATTTCCCAGATTAGTGCCCAGTTAGACAGCAGCGGAACAGCAAAGGCCATCTGGATTCCGGAGACGCCGGGAACCTATGAGGTAACTGTTCTGTATGGTGGTAATGACACGACAATGCCGTCAACCGGAAAGACCATGTACTACGCTCTTGACAGTAATCTGGAGAACCCCCAGGAGAGCGGCCTCTATGACCTGTCCGGAAATGATGCGGCTTACGGTGAGGCGATCACCCTGGCCCTGAATATGGTCAAATTTGAGAATGGCAAAGAGACGAGGACCGATATTACAAAAGATGAGAGCGTAACTTACAGTGTGTCCTATACCGGTGAGGACGGAAGCAAAAAAGAGCAGACACTGGAAGATAATACATTCATTCCGGTTACAACAGGTAAGCACGTATTCACAGCAATCATAGGCGATGAGGATGCAGGCGGTGCAAGTAAGGCAGTCTTTACTTCATTAGTCACAAAGCGCGGGATTACGCTGACGGCACCTTCGAAGAAAGACCTTTCAGCAGCGCCAAGCAATGATAAGATTCCCAAGATGGCGGATGTGACTGCAGTCTATAACAAAGATGCCTCCGAGAAGGCGATTCTGGAAAACGATCAGGATAAGTTCAAGTTCGATGATCTGCTGACTCTGACGACGAATCCTGAGATTGCTGCAGATTCCCCTGCCGGCACCTATATCACACAGCTGGAATACAAGGCAGATGAAAATGGGGCTGCCGTGCCTCTTGCAAATGCTTTCAAAGCCCTCTATAATGCTTCCTTTGTTCCAGGTGAATTCAATGTTGAAGCGGGAGTATTCAATGTCAGTTTTGAAGCAGGATCCAACGGAAGCGTAAGAGGATTCCAGGGAGACCAGATGAGGAGCTTTGTCAGTGGAGCGAAGATCCTTGAAGGCACCCAGGTTACCATCAGTGCGATTCCGGATGAGAAATTCATGGTCGACACCTGGACGGTGCTTGACGGCGAGGGCAATGAGCTTACGGAAGGGAAGGATTATACGGTCAGCAAGGACAGGAATGATCTGATCTTCAAGGCCCTTTCCGGCACCCTGAAAGTTAAAGCGACATTTAC
>CACXGS010000428.1 GCA_902767195.1 uncultured Lachnospiraceae bacterium
CATGTTTATTGAATTACGCATTGTAGGAGTCAACCCATCGTCTTTTTTCTCTTCATATGTTTCAGACGATTCTTCATTATCATTTGCTTCAGAAACAACTGGGGCAGTCTCTTCAGAGCTCTCCTCCGATACAACATCTTCACTATTTTCAATATCACCAGTTTCTTCAGTCTGCTTATTCTCCTCTTCAGATGAGGAAACACTTTCTTCGGGAATCTCCGAAGTAGTTGCCTTCTCAGAAACATCTGATTCTTCAGGATTACTCTCTAATTCGGCAGAATCTGTCTTTACAGTAGTATCTGCCTCTGCAGCATTATCTGTCTTCGATGTACTATTGTCCGATATTTGCGTATTGTTTTCACCTGCGGAACACCCCGCAAGTGACATTATCATGATCAACGACATCAATAATGCGAACATCCTTTTTCTTTTCTTTTTACCCAGTATCATATTTGCCCCTCAAGTTTTAATTGTATCCCTTGTGATTATGCATCTCACACCCTAATCGGAATCTTATTCTCCGTCGCAAACGAATTAATCGATTCTCTGATAAAGTCAACCTTCTCCGGCACTTCGGTCTTTGCTATCTCAACAGTGTTAGTCGCCAATTCTTGTGCTTTCGCAGCCATTACTTCTGCGCCTTTCCCTCCATATTCAACAGCTGTTGCATATGCTTCTGAAGCCACTGCACATCCTACCATACTGCCAACAAATCCAGCGCCTGCTCCTACCGCCGCTCCTACGCCTGCTCCAACTGCTGTACCTGCACCTGGAATTACGGATCCGATTGCTGCGCCTGCAACGGCACCAGCCTTTGCACCTGCTATTCCACCTGCAATGCCCCCGGCTACTTCAGCCGCGTTCTGTCCGAGCTCATATGCCAGCTCACCAGTACTTATATTTCCTTGTGCGAATTCCATAGTCGCTTCAAATGACTGGACTCCCCACGAAACCACTGCCGCTGGAGCACAGCTTCCGCCAACTGCCTGTATGAGCTGGTGGCTCGATGAACTCATGGAAGCTGCAACCGCATAGGATACAAATCCTGTTCCATATCCTACTGCTCCTGCTGTTGCCGTATCCAGTGCAATATCCTTAGCGGCTTCAACGGCAGTTATTTCACCGCCCATATATTTCTGAATATTATCTACAGTGGACACAGCTGCTGTTAAGCCCGCTGCTCCAAGGCCGGATTCCACTCCGGCAATATTGCATTCATTTGCAAAAATCAGTTTTTGATATAATTCCGGATGTTCCACCGCCAGTTTTGCTTCAAAATTAGTGACCGTACTCTTTTCGATCTTTTGCATGACTAATTTAAGTCTTTCAAGCCTTGCTTCCCGACTTGCTAATGCCTCTTCGTTTCCATCAGCTTTTAATCGCTCAATCTGCTTTTCTAAATCTGCCATCCGTTCCTGGGCAAGCATTTTTACGCGATTATAGTAGTCTTTGGGAATTTCAACTTTATCAACCTTATCCTCGACAAAGTATTTGTCGAAATCTTTAGACATAAGCTTATCCAGGCATTCCTTTGCGTCTTTGCCCACGAATTTTGTCTGTATACGTTCAATAACATCCCCTGTATTCTTGTCTACTCTGATTTTATCGACATACTGATCATTTTTTGGAAATAGGTCTGGTCTGTCATCTGCTCGTTGAGTAACAATATCGCTTCCTTCTCTTAACGCCATCAAGTTTTCCTTTGCAGTACTGATGACTTCTGCCGCATAGCCGGCGTGTTGCTTAAGACATTGATACTTGTAATTAACGTTTATTTTCCAACTATTTATTTCTGCGAGATCCAGCTTATTACACTCATATATATCAGGGCTGTCATACATTTCTTTGATTGCTTTCATAGCATCCGGCATAACTTCCATAGTCAATGCCGCATTCTCTCCGATCCATGTCGCAATTCCCCGCTGAGCCTTCTCACCTACATCCATATATTCAGAGTACGCCTCCGTAAACCTGCTCTCAAACCCCTTATGAAGAGAAGAAAGTCTCTTCGCTGTATCAGTCTCAGAAAGATTAACGTCCAATTTTTCAAAATTATCAAACTTCATTTACTTGCCTCCGTTATCTTCCGTGCTCATCGTAAGCACAAAGCAGATTTCGTTTATTGCATTTCTCTTGAGGTGTTTCGCTCTGGACTGTACGAGTCTGTACAGATCTGCCGGAGTTTCACAGGCCAAAATATCGTTATCCTTCAGTCCCAGCACTGCCTTGACCAAATGCTGTAATTCCGGGATTTTACGCGACGGCCAGATCAGGTTGCCGCCGAAGAGGTCGTAATCGGATATAAGGTTCGCTATGGTGCTTCTGTCTTTCCTGGCAAGATCGAGGACCTTCAGGGAATCTGACAGAGACTCTGCGGCTAACTTTTGGCCGGGGATCCAAGGCTGCATAAGCATGCGGATGATCTGCGCTCTCGCAGACTGAACTGTGCGGATGACAGTTTTCTTGTCCGGTATGTATTGCTTTTCGCGGATACTGGCTTTGTTAATGCGAGTGAGAACCGGTCTCACCCAGTCGTTCTGGTAAACGACTGCAACGCCGCTGGGCAACTTGGCAATTTCATTGACCTGCTCCTGGGTGAGTCCCATGGAGCGGCCGACGGCTTCTCGGTCGTTTCCTTCAGGTGTGCGCAGAACGATCTTGGTATTGGTGTTTTTAATTGCAGCGATATCGACTGAGGAGGGAGACTGATCCACGATAATGAAGCCCTCTCCGTATGTGCGGATCTCCGCAATGGTCTGGGTAATCATTTCTACAGACTTTCCGACGAGGTCGGATTCTTTTCCTCCGGAGGTGTTCTTCAGAAGATTGTGCGCCTCCTCAAGGACTGTGATGTGCTTGAGGCCGGAATTATTAGCGGTCTTCTGGTCCACGCGGTATTCGTTCAGGATATAGACCATAAGTCCCATGATCAGGGCTTTGGTCTCATTGGATTTGATCCGGCTTATATCCAATATGCAGTTCTCATCGAACAGCTTCGGATACGGAGTCTGGTCAGAGGAGAAGATAAACTTGTTCAATCCGACTGTGAGAGACTGAACTCTTGTGATCAGCGCACCTCTGTAGTTGGACTTGATATCAGAAGCGTAGTCGGAATGCTCGATCAGAGCGTCAAGCTGCTCTGCCAGCACTTCGAAATCAGGATACTCGGGGTTCTTTCCTTCAAATGTTGAAGAGCCCAGATCCCAGCCTACGGCTTCATAGGATTTCAAAATAGCGTCCTTGAAGAAGGCCGGCATCGCATCGTACATCGGCCAGCAGACGCTGAATATTTCGACAAGACCGTCAACGTGTTCCAGGACGTGGATGGATTCCGGGAACATAAAGGGATTAATATTGATCAGCTCTGCGATGTTGGGATTAGTTGAATAAACCCTGACATCGTCCATATGTCCGAAAACGTCCTTGTATTCACCTTTAGCCGGTTCGATGACAAGGAACGGAATTCCGTCCTGATGAAGTTCATTGAGGAGTTGGTAGACGGTATTGCTCTTACCGGATCCTGTTGATCCGGTAATAAATGTGTGCATATTCAAACTGCGGTTTTCCAATTCGACCAGCTTATTTGTGGTCTGCCCAAGGTCGAATACTCTGCCGATCGACATTCTGTCTTCAGGCCGCAGATTTCTTCTGTTTGCAGTGACCTGGTAGGTCGTCACTTCTTTGCCAAATTCGGCGTGTTCCAGTACAGGGAGTCCCGGCACGGTTGCTCTGGGAAGTCCAAGATGCAGGCCAAGCTCTTTGCCACTGACAGCGGTAGTGGCGTCTGTGAGGACCATATAATCCAGATTGTTGCCATAACAGAATTTCGGATGTGTAAATCTGGATAAATACCG